>NZ_JAAWXD020000002.1:0-187281 GCF_012272845.1 Providencia sp. JUb39
TGGCCATCAATAAACCATCAGGTAAGGTATCAGGATACAAACGAATATCGTTTAATTCCCGACGAGGGTAGAAAATATTGACCTGCTTAAGGGGGTGCCCGTAACTATCACTGCTCAATAATATTTGCTGGCTACACTGAGGATCATTAATCATTCGCTCGTAAGTGTATGTACGACTTTCCACAACAACAGGCCACACGACGGGGTAGATGCCATCAGCAGAGAGTATTCTCACTTGTGGGCGCATTTCTGTCACAGTGTAGGGGATATCAGCCAAACTGCTACCATCAGCCCCAAAACACTCACGACGTAGCAACATCCCTTTCATTCCACGATTAAGCCAGAATGCGATATCTTTATTTGGAATAGTATATACTCGTTCATCATTCCCGCTGCTGATGGTGAAACGAGGCTTAAATCCGGTGAATGCTTGGATATCTCCCCGCCAATATTCCTCTGATAATCGATTATCGACACTCGGTAACCCCGTCGCATACCAACTCTTCGTTATCGTGGGCATACAAATATCGCTGGAAGTCTCTGAGTCAACAGACACATCTGTATCTCTGAGCTCCACAAATCCAAATCCGAGAAATTCTTTCTCACGGCCATCCCACACCCCATGTCGATAAAGGATTGTACTGGTTAGTTGGTTCCCCGTGATCTCATCCGTGATTGAGGTATAAGCTAACGCGTGCAAAGCAAAAGGAAGTCGGCAGATTGGTTGAGGTTTTCCTGCTGCTACAGCCTCAGCTTTCTCATCTAGCCAGAACTGAGTAGAACTGCGATAATGCAGAGAGTGTTTTGCCCCCATGTTATTGTTCATCTCGCTGATTAAGCCTGATTTTTTTTCAGAGAAATGACACACCCAATGACGCGGAGAAGGAATAGTCGTTGTCAATACTAGACTTGCCATTCCTAACCCTTGAATATCTGCGACCTGTAAACTGCAATTGTGATCATAATAAATCCCTTCCGGTAATGGCACGATGAAAGGTTCGGCAAAAAAATTGCCACTTTGGTTACAATAAATCAGTAAATGGTCACTCAGTGCATAAATCAAGTCGATAGTCCCTGAACCATCAATATCAGCAAAAAAAAGCTGGTTAGGATCAAATGACTCAGTCGGCTGGCTAAAACCAGGAATACGCACCGGGGAAGCAAACAGACCATGACCAATATTCGGCCAATAACGTACGCCCTCTGCACGAACTTCAACTAAATGTTGCTGCCCACTCCCCACCACATCACTGAATGCCACTAATACTCGAGCATCTGTGCTAGGTACTGGTAATGTAATTCCCGCAGACTGTGCAACTGACCGGGCTTTTTTCCACCCCTCCCCAGTTCCACTGTATATTCTCATGCTTTTCGGTCCGATAAGGACGATATCCGTTAAACCTGCTCCTGTAATATCCGCCAATAACGATTGAGGGTGTCCCGATTCAGTCGGTATGGCTAATAGCGGTGTAAAATTCTTCCATTCACGCTCTTGAGTACGTTCATAATACCCTGCGATACCCTGCGTAAGCATTATCCATTCAAGATAGCCATCGCCATTAAAATCGATCAACGCCCCTCCCTCTCGGGTCACTGGAATATTGGATAAAAGTGTTGGATTTCCCCACGTGATCGCATCTGAATTATCCCCAACAAGACGCTCTGGCGCCCTATACCACCAAGCATTACTGTCCTGAAACAAGATCCCCGGGAGCCCCTCACCATTGAGATCAACCATCTGATAGGATTGGAATGGATTCTGATTAGCCAGATCTTCCCGTACTTGCCAAGTGATATCGTCAACATCAGGTTTGGAAAACGTCTGCCACTCCAAATTCACGGGAGGTAAAGCGCATAATGTTCCATCCGGTTCATAGCCCACCTGCTGTATCGTTTTAAGCATGGAAAATGAGGAGGTAAGCGTATACTCTAATAATAATCGGGAAATCAATTGTGGCGGTGTTTGTGTTTGCATCACTTCCTTTTCTGCTAAGGCAGAAATAAAATGATACATTAAAAATTGTCGACAAAGGCGACGAGTACGAATTTCAAAGCCGTATTCCCAACCCGAAAAAAAATCCTCTCGACATACCCAGTCCCCTTGTCCTGGCATTAACCAGCTTGGCATGGTAAGAATATCTGTTTCTCGCTCGCCATAATCCGCGACAAGGAGAAATAACCAATCATTGATAGAAGGCGGGCTCATTACAGCAGGAAGTCTTCGACTCGCTTTTCGATTACCATACCAGACGGCGGATAAATAACGCTGAGCTACTGTCGGATGATTCTCCTTTTCCCAATCATCACAATTTTCATCATTCTCAGTTTGATACTGATAATAAATTTGTTCCCCAGTCGCTGAAACAGAGGATTCAATCAGCCATTCAGCTGTCTTAACCGGATTATCCGAATGGCAAAGGCGAGCTTGAATGTGTCTCCCTAACAGATGAAGCGAACCATCGGGCGAATATAATACCCAGAAGTCGCGATTATTTTTATCTTGTGATACCCAATATTCCACGCGACTAAAGTCACTTTCTACTCTAGAGCGGTAAACATGAACCGAATACGTTTCCCCCAAGCTCTCATTTAATAGCGTACTGGTTTGGCGTATTTCTGCACTACCGTCAGCACGTAATGCAGGAACGAGCACCTCGCCATCAGGTCCAGTAAATTCATCGCTATCCTGATAAGTAGGGACTCCTCGATGAGTTCGTCGGCGTATCGTGAGTAAATTGATATTCCATCCCATTCCAAATGGTCCATTACCAGCTCGGCTATGATAACTTAATGAAAGAGACGGTGCATACCCACGCCCCGTACTAATGGGTAAGGGGAGAGTCAGTGTCGCGGCTCCATCGGACCCAGCAGCAGCCATACTTCCCTTCAATCCGCTAATAGTCCCACCACTTTTAGGCAGCGATGGTGCATCCAGTACAATACTGTCTGAATGTTGCATAAATAAACCTCCATAGCCCCCGGTTAGGGGGCTAAACAGTCAAATCATTATTGAATGGTGTAACGGATATGTAAAATAATATCACTCAAGCTCAGTATCAGTGCTTTTTGGGCGCTGGTTGCATCAGGAAAACTCAACGTAAACGTTCCTGAATCATCAACCGGTATTCCTTCAAAAGGGAGCCAGCGACTATCATTAAAGTCTAATTGAAATAACCCACTGTCATTCATACCGTGAGAGACGGCAATACTACTGCATCCTCGAGGAACATGGAGACTTCCCTCGTAACGGAGGACACACCGAACATCTTGATATGGACCAAGTAAGGCTGGTAAGGTTAAGCTAACCTGCTTGATTCGGCGTGTCTGACCAAGGTCATGAGGATAGTCATTGGTTATCTTCAAATCTGACAATGTGAAACTAAACGTCAATTCATTTTGGTTTAATTCTAACCATGAAGGGTTGCCTTCCTGATTAGATGATAGAGGGTCGACTTTTTGCTTGATTGCCCCGATAAACGCCTCTCGACTTCGAGGTAGCAATTCGGCAAGACTCTGTGTTCGTGTCACTTCTTTCGCTCGCTCGTCCTTACTCAAAAAAGCGTGCTCCATTTGAGTCAGGTTCAGCATTAGCGTTTCTCCTGCCAATAAACCGGCGTAATTATCCCGCCAGGCACCCGGTCGAATAAAATTCGCTTGTACCTTTGCACCAAGTGACCATTTATAGGCTTCCTGAGCCATTAAACAACGTGAAAGAGCTAAATCATAGAATTGATAATATACCGAGGCGAGTTTTCCCCTTAACCAGCTGTATAGTGCGGTATTGGTAAACTTATTTTTCAAAAAAGCATATTGAGCTAACGTCTGTGAATACTGTGTACTCAAGTATTTTTTTTGTAGTTCGGCCGCCTCTCTACGCGCTTTCAGACCGTTCAATTGTGCCTTTATCTGATTACTTTCCGCCTCTGCAACTTTCTGCTGAATATCCCATTCTTCACTACGTCGGCGATAAACCTCTGATTGACCAATACTCTCAGCCTTAATGCGAGCGACATCCGAAAGTATCTGTAAATTAAGTGCATTGCTTGTAATTGGAGCGGCGAAATCAGAGCCCCCAACCGCCATACCTACTATATTAGGTGTAAGTGCTGAAATACCCGCAACCGTGTGTAATACAGTACTGCTACTATTCAGTACTGCAGATGAGAGAGAAAGTGCCATTGCCTTTTTCTCTGAAGCACTGATCCCTTCTTCATTCAACTTTTTGTAATGATTTAACCGTGCTTCGGCTCCTTTTTGATTCTCATTCATGGCGTTGATATCTGCTGTAATTTCAGCGATATTCTTATCCTGTAATGCAATGCTTTGACGCATCAATTCGGCACCTTGGTTTTGCATCAATAGAGACAACGCATCGGCATCCTGCTGAGCATATATACTGAGTAAAGTACTGCCAAACTGCATTAACTGATTAACCACACTCTTGGCACTATCGAGAATAACGGGGAAACGGTAAAGTGGCATTACTGAGGATGGTAGCGAACGGCTAGTCCCAGCGCTATTTTGCGCCGAGCTTAACAATGCTACGGGATTATAAGGATTCGCATATGTTGGTAAAGATAATGGATGACCATCCAGAGACAAATTATGTCGAAGGTTATACAATCGGTGCTGTAACGTCTCCCTATAACCTTGTAATTTTTCATTCATTTGTGGCAAGAACAACGTTGTTAGTGAGTTGGCACTCAATACAGTTGGCGATATCTCACCAGAATTAAGTGACTGCAATAACTGCCGAACGGTTGTTTGTGTCGTTTTGTCTGCTGCATCCCGTAATTTTGGGTTGCTCCATTGAGTCTCGAACACTTGACTTGGCGCGTCACGCAGAAGCTCCATTGCTTGAACATAATACATTTTTGCTTCATTGAGAGAATCACGCTCTTGCTTACGATAAGCCGCATCCCCTCTTGCGGTCAGTAAATCAAGGTATCCCATAAACGTGACGACTTTGTAATGCATGGGATCGGCTTGTGCGATAGCATCAGGGTCAACGGAGTCCAAGGGATTTGTATTCCAATCAATTTCTTCTTCTAATGGACGAACATTCCATGTATATAGAGCACGCTGACCATTGACGATATAACCTTCGGGACTCCAAATGTATTTTATCCATCGCGTCGCTTCAGCAAATTGGGCTTCCTGTAATAACCGATAAAAAATCATCATAGGGATATAATAAAACATTTCCCAAAAATACAAGGCATTCGCACTATTGAAATCGACATCAGGTAAATGCTGGGACTCCATTGATAACACATGGTCAATCCCTTGATTTACCCTAGTTGTTAATTTTTTGGCGAACAAAGAGTTGATTCTGATCTTGTATTGACCGTATTGTAAATATTGCTGTCCCTTTTCAGGCTGAACTAATCCGATAGTAGAAAACACCGAGTTATCTACACGGTTCAGATTTATCGTACACGTATACCCCGTTTTTTTCCCGCCTTTTGGATACTCATAGACCATCGAGAGTATGAGTGATATTTGCTCACCATTCAGCATTTCAGGCAAAATCCCAATTTTTTTATTTTTAAATTCAGCAATAATGCCGGAACCCCCAGAGCGATTCTCTTTAGCGATTGTCTGAAATTCTGCTATCTGGTTAAGATGCCCATCTCCATTTCTGTATTTGATAATAAAGGTGCTTTTAACCTCTGGATTCCCATCGGATCTGAAATTAACATATGGTAATTTCATGGTACTGGTTATGTTTAAGGATATATCCCCATTCTCGTTTACTTGCTGATTAATACTAATTGAAGGTGAAGTCTCGACCTGGAAAGGGGGCCCTATTTGAGGCATCTTATTGGGGATAAGGTTACCCTCTATTTGATAAACATATGCTGCATCGTGGAATGTCATATTAACACTATCAATATTGGTAGGGCCGTCGATGATTTTGCGAATTCGCTTCAAAATTGAGGAGGATTCTGGCGCCTCTTTCTGTATCTCTCCCTGCGTGGTTATGCTAATGAAAATGCGTTCATTATTTCCACTGTTCTTGTTATACAAGTAAAAATACAATGTCCCATCACTATCATGCCGAGCACAATACATCCCTATCTGATGAGCATCTTTCTTTAACGTCTCTGATAGGCCATTTTTCATATCCAAGCCTATTTCCACAGGGGCACTCCAAGAACCATCATGCTGAATATGCGCATATTTAAGAGTAGCCTGAATAGTACTGTTTTTATCCTCAGTGTTATTTTTATCTTGGAGTTGATAGACTTGACTATCGACCCAGACAAGATACAACCGATCATGAAAGATGACAGGTCGGATCAAATTTTTTGTCACTGTAATGCCCATGTCTATTTTTACCCACTCAGTCCACGCATTTGCAGGGATATGACCGTCTTTCATTTTTCCTATATCCACTGAACGCCAGTAATACTGACCTGAAGCAGAACGGCTAAGAAGATAAGTTAATCCCTTTTTGTCATCTATCTCATCATGATAGGCATGAATAATCTCTAAATTAGCAATATCCTCAAAACGAGTCAGGTAGGTTTTAAAAGCCGCCGCCACCGACTCTTCAGTTAACTGACTTTGGCTGAGCGTTTGTAACATCTCATCCATCATACTGGTTTGCCCCACTCGAAACGTTGGTTCGATGTAATTTTCAGGGTAATACGCTAACAATGATGCCCCGTACCAAGCGCTATAACTCTTATTATATTTATCCCAATTGATAAAAAATGGGCGTTCTCGAACGGCAATACTCACCAGACTAGACTGATCAGACAAAGCCTGATTAATATATAATTGAATGCTCGCAATCGCTTCTGATATATAAGTCGTTTTGACGTGAGCTGATACCTGATTATCCAGTAGCAACCAGCTATACAGTTTGTCACGATTATCGACTAGCTTCATGCCATTACCCCAAATATCACTGAAATGGTCTAAGGCAAATGCGGTCAGAATGGCGCTATACTCTTCATTCAATGCGGTATCCAGAAGTATTATTTGATGCTCAGTTAATCCTGACTTCAATTCATTAGCGACATCGCTCCAATTGTTTGGATATTCACTGGATATTAATGCCAACAATTTTCCTAGTCCTTCAGGTTTCATTCCCAACTGAGTTGCAGTTTCAATCCACTGTAATGCACTCTCAATACAAGCCCAGCTCAACGGAGAATCATTAATGGTTCCATTTTGAGTTAAAGCTTGACTCATCACATGGTGGGGAATGTGCATGACCGTCTCAATCAAGGAAATGTCTAATGTGCCGTGACCTAATGCATTCAGGATTTCAGGTGCGAGCGTTCCCCATTGAGCAAGTCTCTGATGTAAGCTCGCCAATAAAATAATATTTTGCACATCGTGTTTTAAAAAAGATTCTCCTGAGCGTAATTTCTCAGTATTTTCTACAGAAAATAAGAGCTCGCTGGGTGTTAACTTTAAAGCTTGAGTAATCAAGACCAGTTGCCCTAATGTTTGGCAAAAAGTGATCGCCTCCAAACTCAGATTTGTATCAGGGTGCTGGACCAATTGCTTCACAAAAGTTTCTACACTCAATCCCCCAGGTTTTAACTGGTTAAGCCATAGAAGAATACCCCTAGCCATATCCGTAGAACCCAGTTGGTAACTAGCGGCAATCAATGGAGTTGCAGCATGAAAATACTCGGATTCATTATGGTTACTGAGACCATCTTTAAGGGTTTCCCATAACTCTTGAACTTGTGGTGACTCTTGCCCATTATGTTCCGATGTCGTCATTAAGTATAAGTCTAGAGGGCGCCATCCTTGAATACTTAGCCAATTTGATGTTTTATCAATATACTCAATAAATTGTAACCATTCCCCTAGAGAAATATCCTCTTTGTTTGTGATCCCCCCCTCAATTTGTGCTAGCAGCACAACTTCAGTTTCTGTGAGATGGTGATGCTTACCCAATCGGTTGATGGCCTCATTAAATTCATTCGCTTTCTTTGGGGGATTACATAATGCATTTGCCTCGGAGGCGCTAATTCGGTAACGTCGTATATAACGCAGTATATGCGCTAAAGAGACTAAGGTGTTCGGGGTAATATCTCGCTTACCTTCCGAGTCCCTCATTGATTGATCCATTTCTTCCAGCGTTAAGCCTGTTAGTTCACATAGACGTTCTAGTTTTTTGCCTGTATCGTCATTTGACTCAATAAGATACGCATAAAGTTCGGGAGAAATATTCGCCTCAAGAAAAAGCAGAGATTCAGTATCTTTAAACCAAGCGATGTTTTGTTTCCAACGAAAAATAGAAAAATCGGGATCCTTCAATAACAAACTTTGGCGAACAACATGATAGGATTCGTTTAAAATACAATCCTTCGATTTTTTGCTTGCACCTATCGCGTGTTTTAGAATCTGATTAGAAAGTGCCAATGTAGGTAATTCAGTATCCATAGCATCTTGGGACAACGGTAGATGCTCTAAATCTGGACGACGTTTATCTAAATGATAGGGTGAGTTTTTTGAATATAATTCTCTTGCTTCTCGGTATAATTCAGTTAGATAGGCCGCAGGTGAAAACATCGAAGAGACATCACCGGGTTTAACAAAATGACTTGCCCGTCCTCGTAAAAGTTTTTCATAACCCGATAAGTGTTCTGATTGATGAATGCCTAAAGAGGATATTTGAGCTAATTGTGGATTCGAACGACTTAAAATTCCGGCATCCGTCATCCGATTGTTTTTATCCTCCTGTTGCGCATTTTCCCAGAGATACTGTTGCTCACCATTATTTAATATTCCTTCACTTAACATTTTAACTTCTGAAAGAGACGTGCCCATAAAGTCGCTCAACGTAAGTTGCGGTGTATTCTCAGCGGCATTACTGTATAAATTGGCATTCGACGTATTTAACTTATTTAAAATATTATTAATATTATACATTTATATACTCCTATGACAGTGTGTTTGGCCCTGTCGGCTCCTCTCTATTAACAACACTGTTGTAAATAGTATGGTTAGATTGAGTTTTAGAACTATTGAAAAATTTGACGGACAAGAGCTTCTCTAGAATATGGAGCAATCCAATTTCATAAAAATTAAATGTTGCAACAGTTTCAGATATATCTCACTTAACAGGCTGGGTATCATTGATTTTATCTTTGCGATAAGATCAGCACCCATAGTGCTGTCTATATATACAGTATTATGATGAGATCGGGAAGGTCAAGATAAATTTTAGCTATCCGAATATGTTCGGTTTCGTACAGTGGTGATAAATAGTGTACGAAACTAAGCTTAATTAATTTCGTACACGTGTTATTATTCGGACATCTATTTCGGACGGATAATAACGTTATGTCACGAGTTTTTGCTTATTGCCGTGTATCAACACTGGAACAAAACACAGAAAACCAAAGAAGAGAAATTGAAGCGGCGGGTTTTAAAGTTGAGCCCTATCGAATTATTGAAGAGCAAATTAGGGCACTGTTGCAAATAAAGAAATGAAGTTGAGTTTTTCAGCTCAAAGTGGATTATAGGCCAAAAGCTCGGTTCACTAGACGCACTTCCCCTAAGGGATATCCGTAATAAAAATACTCAGCCAATATTTCCTGCAGCTCACGATAACTGATGCCGTACTTACAGTACCGGCGTACTGCCCACAGGATGATAATACCGGTGAAATGACGACCTTTAAATGCATTCATGAGGTAAGCTTCCGTAGCAGACTGGTTAACTTAGCATAATGAGTCATTCAAACTTTGCAACAGTGCTCCTTTATGTCCGCACCTGGTGAACCTTATAAACTTGAGCGGTATTTTTAACTGCCATTCCTAACCACAGGTTTTTCACTAGGTCGGTTAGCCGTTAATATCATCCATAATCAGTATTCATAAAACCATATAACTCATTACTTTAAAATAATAACTATACCTCGAAGGGGTGTTGCTTGGTCGTCATCGCCCAGGTGATTTTGGCCAGTTTGTTTGCCAGAGAGTAGGTCACTACGAAATTATTTTCCCGCTCATTCCGCTGTAGTGTTTCAATTGAGAGGCTGAGATAGGTAGCCGTTTTAGATAACGACCCGGATATTTCACATTGCGCCAAGCGCCTCGGGTCTTCTGGCAAAATTCACTTTCCAATAACGTTGAAACTGGGCATTGAGGTAACGGCACCAGGTCGGATGTGTCCGAAGCCCGGCAATGTGTTGGGTTGGAGTTGAAAATAGCTGTCTCGAAGGAGCTGAATGACCACATTACGCCAGACCTTTTCGACGCTTTTTTTTGAAAAAATTGGTTTCCAGGTGTCATATTCAGTGAGTCCGTCTTGGGTGACAGATAAATGAAGGTGTGGATGTTAATTGAGTTGGCAACCATCGGTATGTAAGGAACAACAAATACCAATTTCGAGCCCAAGCTGCCTGGTGTGTTTGAACATGGCACGAGTGGTGCAGTGAAAAAATTGATTAAGTAAGGACCCGTTATTGTTGCAGAAAGGTCACAGCAGATGGGGCATCGTGAGGGTGATATGTTGCCATTCGAAATCTGGAAAAATATGGTGTTGTTTTGCGATCCATTGTTCGGTGCCTTTGAGACCACACGCACTGCAGGCTTTGGATTTACAGGTTTGACAAGAGAAACGGGAGTGTGCGCATTCAGGATAATAACAGCAATTACGGCGAACGCCCATAGCACAGGTGCTACAGGCGAGCATCTTTTCAACAGAGAATAGTTGCTATTCATCGACGGGATTGTTATCAATAAAGCGATTCCATTCGTCGTCATATTGAAATAACAGTTTTGCAGGTCTAAGAATATACGTAGAACAGCTCTGCCGCGATGCTCACGCCAAAGGCGCGCTTATGTTCTGAGTAGGGGACTATCTGGGTGACTGGATAGCCCTACTCAACCACTACCCCTATTTGCAATAGTGCCCTTTGGGCTTAAATGTTTAACGGTAATGACATTGAAGTAGAATATCACCTTTAGCCTGGTGGATAAATTAACTTTATTATTCTTTATGAGTAGGTTTTTCACGTAAATAACAGGGCAAAATAAATAAACTAATTGCCAAAATCACTAAAATAGTCATCATCACGATTAAAAATGCCTCATTAAATGCCAGAGCTGTTTGATTAATTAAGGTGATAGCATGTTCTGGTGATAATTGTTCGGAAATGAATAAAGCGTCATCAATACTATTATAAACTTGGCTGTGAGTTTTAAGATAATCTGGGAGTATAAGTGTTAACGTATACATAAGATTAATTAGTCCTCCCATAAGTGTCACACCGAGAATGCTACCCATTTCGTAAGTAATTTCCTCTATTGATGCCGCCATTCCTGCTTTTTCATCTGGAGCATTTAGCATCACGGTACTTGAGGCAACAGTCAACAGCATGCCAAATCCAAAACCAATACTCCATAAGAAGAGCCACAGCAAAATACCTGTCGATATTTGATAAATAGATGCTAAGCCAGCTATCCCGACAAACATACATGATAAGCCAAGTATCGTAAATTTATCCTCACTTAATCGATTCAAAAAGGCACCAGTGATAGGGGCTGAGCTAATAGATGCAATGGAAATAGGAAGTAGGTAAAGAGCAGCTTGAAACGGAGTTTTACCCATAACCAATTGTAACCATTGGCTCAGGAGTAGCTGGATACCAACAACTACCATCACCGACAACATTGCTATCGCTATTCCTGAGCTAAATTTAGCTTGATGAAAGAGGGTAAAATCAATCAAGGGTGATGTTGTACGCATTTGTCGATGTTTAAAAATGAGCACAAAACACACACCGATAATACCTGAAATTAAAACTATTATGCCGCTAGTTTGTGGTTTACTGAGTTCTTTTAATCCATAAAGAATACCAATTAATCCCACTAAGACAAAAATAGGATCCCATAGTGTAATTTTTTTTAGCTTCTGCCCTGTGCTTTGTGGGAGCATGATGTAAGCCAATGGGATTATTAATAAAATAATGGGGACATTGATAAGGAAAATAAAACCCCACCAATAATATTTAAGTATGAACCCGCCAATTAATGGGCCAATTGCAGCCCCACTTGATGCAACTGCAGACCAGATACCTATTGCTAATGCTCTTTCTTTCGGACTTAAAAACAATTGTCTGACAATGGCTAACGTTGCAGGCATACTCATTGCAGCTCCTATAGCTAGAAAAGCGCGAGAGAAAGTTAAACTCATTGCTGTTGGTGAGAACGCGGCACAAAGGGACGCAATACCAAATAATGGGAGCCCCAATAAAAACATTTTTTTATGTCCAACTTTATCGCTGAGCGCCCCTGTTAATGGTAATAAGCCAGCAACAAAAAGGGGGTAAGCATTCATAATCCAGAGTTTTTCTGATGGGGTAGCTTTAAGCGCATAAGTTAGCTGAGGTAATGCAGTATAAAGAATAGTGACATCAATGACTATAAGGAATAAGACACTTGATATCAACGATAATACGAACCAACGTTTATAACAGCCATACATAATATTATCTCATAATTTTGTAAGATATCATTCATTGATGTTGATACCTTGATATATATCCATACGGAGGTATTTAAACTGAAAGGGGCTAAATGAAGCATTAACGAAAAATTTATAAGGAGGGCGTTCAGAATTCTGTGTCACGTTAATTTAATAATTACAACGTTATCACATTATCGAGACGCCCTTCAAAATATATCGATAACTGGGATAGAGCTAGATTCCAATTTTGGATTGGCATCGTCCACTTCTCCTGTGCATTAAGTAATCCAAGATACAGCAATTTTAATAGACTATTTTCGTTGGGGAATGCCCCTTTGGTTTTCGTCAGCTTACGGAACTGACGGTGTACAGATTCGATAGCATTTGTTGTGTAAATAACCTTGCGGATGCTCTCGGGGTAACGGAAGTAAGCGGATAAATTGTCCCATTTCCGGCGCCAGCTTTGGATAACGACAGGATATTGCTGCCCCCATTTAGTATCCAACTCATCCAATGCGGTTTCTGCCGCTTCCTTTGAGACGGCTCGATAAACAGGCTTAAGGTCTGCCATAAACGCTTTATTGTGTTTTGAGGCTACATATTTGATTGAGTTGCGGATTTGGTGAATGACGCACAACTGAACTTCCGTTTGAGGATAGATACTGTTAATTGCATCAGGGAAGCCTGTCAGCCCATCAACGCAGGCAATCAGAATATCTTTTAGCCCCCGATTTTGCAGGTCAGTCAGCACACTAAGCCCAAAATTAGCACCTTCACTTTCAGAGAGATACAGACCAAGTACGTCTTTTTTGCCCTCTAAATTGAGGGCGAGAACAGTGTAAACTGCTTTGCTCACATAGCGCCCGTCTTCTTTCACTTTGTAGTGAATGGCATCCAGCCAGATAAAGGGATAAAGCGCCTCTAGTGGTCTCTGTTGCCACTGCTTAAGTTCAGGGATAACTTTATCAGTCACCGCGCTAATCGTGGCAGCTGATACGCTGAATGCATACAAATCTTCAATTTCTCGGCTAATATCCGTGTAGCTCATACCAAGGGCAAAAAGACGTGTGATCTTGTGTTCAATCTCATTAGATAGCGTTGTTTGGTGTTTTTTCACCAATTGCGGTTCGAAAGAGCCATTGCGATCGCGTGGAGTTGCTAGCTCAAAGTTACCTGTTGGGGTTTTAATCGTCTTTTTGGTAGCTCCATTTCGACGATTAGCTTCAATGTCATTGAGCAAATGAGAATCTAATTCAGCGGATAATGCGGCTTCAGTTAGCTGTTTAATCAATGGGGTCAGGATACCGTCTTTACCAGTTAAAGCCTGCCCCTCTTGAAGTGCTTTTAGGGCTTTATCAAAATCGAAAGGTTGTGTCATCAGTCATTCCTTTTTGAGGTAGTTTACCGGAATGACACAGAATTTCTAACACTCCCAATTTCACCATAGTTTTTCGTAATGAATAACATCTAAAAAATAGATGTTATTCATTTTTAGTATTAAACTCTCCTCATGTATATTTACTTTTATTGAAGTGATGCATATAAGGAATTGACAACGCTATTTAGAAGCATAACCTTTTAGGTCTATAAATTTAATATCAGACTTATCTAATATAGTAATAAACAATTTAACATTTATTAGATAGGGTTGCACTTGAATTATGTTAACATTCAGTTTTGACAGGGTATTTTAAATCTATTGGTTTAATTTAAAACATATAGAATAAAAGTATACATTAAGAAGTATTACCATATTCGAAATATATCATTTTTTATAGTTTGCGCTCAGTCATCTGTATACTCTTAATTTTATAATAAATACAGAGAAAATATTTAAATTGAAAAGCTTTTATATGATAAAATCAAATGATATTGAGATGAAATATTTTACCATTAGGAAGTAAAGTGATGAAAAATAGAGAAATAAATATTCGCTTTGGCATGTATGTACAATATATGCGGAAACATAAAGGGATCTCGGGTGCTGAATTTGCACGACGTTTAAACGTGAGTCAGCAGCAAGTATCCCGGTATGAGAAAGGTGTAACAACGGTTAATTTGCTTATGATGGAAAAAATCATTAACGCCTTAGAATTAAGATGGGATGAATTTATTCACCAGATTATTTATGCTGAATCACCTTCCTGGCTTCGAGTTCGGAGCCGCACAGTAGAGAGAAAGATACCGATGAACAATCAGCATTAAACTCATTCTTTTATTATAGAGAGTGATGGCGTATTTATTTCTAGTTGATTTTATTGATCTTAGAAGTAAACAGCATAAATATATTACTAGGTAAAGCAGAATATGAGCTGCTCGATTATTAATTTTCCAAAGCAATACTCAATTTAACTTTGAAAGGATGCAATTAAATAAATAGATTCAATATATGAGGTTCACTTCAAAGCTTTCAGCTTTGAAAAAAGCAGACTGGTTAACTTAGCATAATGAGTCATTCAAACTTTGCAACAGTGCCCCATAAAACGTTTATGGCAAACCTTAAGCCTGTTTACCGCGCGGTCTCAAAAGAAGCGGCAGAAACTGCATTGGATGAATTGAATGTTACATGGGGACAGCAATATCCCATCGTAATCCAAAGCTGGCGCCGAAAATGGGATAACTTATCCGCTTACTTCCGCTACCCCGAGAGCATTCGTAAGGTTATTTATACAACAAATGCGATTGAATCTGTCCACTGTCAGTTCCGTAAACTGACGAAAACCAAGGGGGCATTCCCCCAACGAAAATAGCCTATTAAAATTACTGTATCTTGGGTTGCTTAATGCTCAGGAAAAGTGGACAATGCCAATCTAAAATTGGAATCTAGCCCTGTCCCAGTTATCGATATATTTTGAAGGGCGTCTCGATAATGTGATAACGTTGTAATTATTAAATTAACGTGACACAGAATTCTGAACGCCCTCGTGAAATTTATTTCTAGTAAGAAAATCGCACACTTCCCTTGACGTAAGCTCATAGTTTGACTTATAAACCACTTTCAATGTTAACTAAAGAGAATGTAATAATTATAGTCACAAGCGTCCCACATTCCACACCGATACCCCTTAGTTTTTCCTTATTTGAATTACACATATCAGCTTAAACATTTATATCGTAACAGATGAGTTTTCTTACATCCCCCTAGGTTTTACATGTAAAATAGAGCCAGAAATGTAATGCCCTTGTAGAGGGACTTATTTGGAAATAACCGAATCCTTTCTTCGAAATAAACGCATTTACGTCACCAACCAAATCAACTAAAAGAACATTGTTTCATTTATTTTATGATTTATTCACTTAATCATCTTTCGGTAAACCCAGCTCATAACGGAGTATTCACCATGCCAGTAATTCAATATCACAATGTATCACTTCTCACCGTTTATTATGAGAATCATGACATATATTCCAGTAAAATAGACAGTCTCATCTTATTAAAATCACCTTATCTCAATTAGGTTACATTATGAAAAAAAAATTGTTGTCCTTCCTTCTGCTCATCGGATTCGCTCTCTCTTCCTCTCTGGCTATGGCCGCAAACTTATCTCATGACATGAAAACGCTAAATGGTACTCTGCGCGCCATCGAAAAATCCAATGATCCCAAACAACTCAAAAAGGCGCTACACACCATGCGTTCCGCAGCAAAGAATGCTCAGAAAAAAATCCCTCGTAAACTAAGACATCACCCTGACCTATCCCCTGAAATACAAAATTATCGCCATGCCTATGACATTTTAATTCAGCAAATTGACCACGCCTTGGTTTTAGTCGAACAAGACCAAATTGATGACGCTAAAAATATCATGAATGACATCAAAATAACTCGTAACATCTACCACAAAAAATACCGATAACACGCCGAAAAAACCAGAAATTCAGGTGTTTTCGGAATTTACGAATAATATCTATTGAATAAATGAGTCAATACCTTTTTTTTGTTTGGAAAGCATTTAATGTTAACCGGCTACAGTTTAGCGGAAATACATAGACCCATAGCAAATACGTGGAAAAGACACCTTCACCATACAAGTTTATTATAAATTATTACTAATACTATTAAAGAGATACATTCACCATGCACTTAAAAAAAACAGCAATCGCGATATTATTCACCGTTTCAACAGGTCTTTCAGCAGGGGCTGGCGCGACTGAAAACACGACTATCTCACTTGGTTTTGTAAATAGCCATGCAAAACTTAAAATTGATAACTTATCTCGCAGCGACAATCTTCATGGTCTAAATCTAAAATATCGGTATGAGTTTAATGACCGTTTCGGTGTAGTAACATCCGTTCTGCGTTCCAAAGTCATCTATAACATCAAAAATCAAGGTCAAAAAACAGGCAGTGCTGATGCCACCTATTATTCTTTGACCTCTGGGCCATCCTACCGTCTAAATCAATACGTTAGTACCTATGCATTGGCAGGTATCGGTCATGCTCGTTTTAACGGGAATATCGACCCATTTCATAAAACATTCACCCATAACGCGTTCACTGCAGGAACTGGTTTCCAATTTAACATCACTCAAAATGTGAGTTTAGATACCCATTATGAATATGCCCAATTCAAAAACCTTAAAATGAACACGTTCACTGCTGGTGTCGGTTACCGATTCTAAGCACTCTCTCACAACATCATCTCTCGGTCATTTCACTATCATCGTCATATTTAACAACTCACCGAGAGAAGAGAGTAACAGGAATTCTTTACACATGAAGCTCCCTTTATTATCTTGTCTATGCCTTACATTCTTGCTCATCGGATGCTCTTCTTATCAAAAACTGGAGGTGCCTACAGCACAGAGCACAGCCCCCCTCCCCCTTAAAGTAGGTGATACCATTCGATACCGTGTTAATCATGGTCCACTTCTGGAATCTCGTATTATTACACTTAATCATCATCAATTTACTGATAGCCAAGGCAAAACCGTATTATTATCACACATATCTGATCTCGAGAAAAAAAATATTTCTACCGGCAAGACCACTATGGCTATTGGGGCTAGTGGCCTTGTCGCCATCACGGTGATTGTCGGGCTTGCTGCCGCAGGACTCGCTGCTGCAATCGTCGGGGGGTAAAAAAAGCAAGGTCTCTGCTGATGCTGACTGAATACAGCGGTAGATAGCAACGCTGTCATCACTCTCGGAGACAACGATGGTGCTTACTTACATACTGAAGTTATGGAACAATCTGAATAAGTACGGTCGTAACTACTGGGTGGATATCGACAATAATATCGCGAAAAATGCTATGAGTTGCATCGCTGTTGGGACGGAAAACCTGGCTGTTCGTGAGCTGATGACAGGGGGAGATTAACGGGCAGCCATCCTATACTCATTAATCTGCTTCTGCCGGCTTAATGGTGTCGAAGCTGAAATATAGTTACAGTATGAGTCATATAGCTGACTGGCCAGCAAACAAGGCGTATGAGTTGCTTCCCTTAAAACTTAATATTACAATATCTAATGTCAATACGGTTAGAATGAGCGGCTTACTGATAACTAGGGAGTTCAGTTCAATTAAAACATTTACGAACCGTACATCTATAGATGTTGTAATTTCTTAGTAATTTTATGAAGTGATGGTTTCCATACAAGCATGCCAAGTTGTCCCTTGCAAAAACAAATCGTATAGCAGAGGTACCTGGGTAATCAATTTTACACGGCATTCCCTGTCTAATATGGTGGGGTTTACATGCCCATTAACCCGTCACAGATAACGCCTACAATAACATTAATGATAGCGAAAGGACCACTAACAGAGGGAGCAAATATTCTGTTCAATCTGATTCATATATCACTTAAACAGACATTTTTCGTAGTGATGGCGACCACCATTGTGAGCTTTATCAATCATGTTATGCGACCTTTTTTCTTTCGTCCGAAATCTGCAGCATAACATGATCGTTTAAGCCACCGTTATATTGATGAGGTCTAAGCTGGCTATAATACCTGATAATATATCATGTTATTTCTTGCTGTGCTTCTATGGAATTATGGCAACCTAAAATAGGTACCCATTCTGTCTTGAAACTTCGAAAGAATCGCTCCATCGGCGCATTATTGACGATTTGTATATGACTTCCTTGATCTCTGAATGAAACAGAGTATTTGTTGGCTTATCTCTTGATTTAAAAGTCATTGATAATGCCTTTCCTGTTAGTTGACTATCCGGTGAAAATGACATCGCCCAACCAATGGGCTTTCGAGCAAATAAATCCATCACAACAGCAAGATACATCCAGAGGTTACCTGACCAAAGTAGAGTAATAGGCAGCGCGTAGCCGGACTATTTTCCAGCCTTTCCGAACCGGACATGTACCTTTTAGCGCATTCGGCTCTCCATTTAAACGCTAGCGGACGCCATTTCCACATCAATGTAACGCAATGTATATGTGTTTCTGGTTTCCGCCCTCAAATAGGGCTTACCTTCAGGCAAATGTCTTGCCTTGCCCGACCAGCTGGCACAGGATTTCGCCATTGAGCGTATCGTGGTTGGTTTTACCAAATAAAACCCACGTTTTGCTATGACCCGGTTTTGGTGATTTATACCACCTCTTCATCAGGGAAGCGATACCTGTACGGTATTTACGTGCCAGCCAATGTGCCAGCTTCCAGAACCCCACACGATCGACATAACTGAAGACTTTAGCTTTAAAATCAACGAACTGATAGAACATAGCTCAGCCTGTCAGTTTCCGGTTGAGTATCTCAACCATATCGATTTTGCTTTCACTATAATTGCCTGATAATAGTGCTATCAGCGATGCGGTGAAGTTTCTGGCTTTGACCTGTGGGATCGTCGAGGCCACCTGCATATTGCTATAACGATTGCGTTTGCAGATGCTCCGGTGTCCCAGAAAGATAAAGCCGTCATTAACATGGGTGATCCTAGTCTTGTCCATGTTCAACCTGAGTTTCAGAATCGGAGGATATTTATTAAGTTAGCTAGAAATCGCTATACAATAAAATTATTTAAACAGTGACTATATCGATATATGTTTTCAATGATTTTAAACGTAGATGAATTCCTTTAAAGGATGCAAAGTTGTATCACAAAGTTTTTTACACAATGTCTTTATTACTGTTTTCATTATTCTTAACATACGTATTGTATGCTCAGATTATTAGAGGATGATATTATCGATAATTATTTTGATTTTTCATTAACTATAGCTAAATCGATTGGTAATCCAATTGCCAACGGTACCAAGCAACATTTTTCTGGACCAAATCAAATCTAATGGTACTATTTTAGGGTAATCTGAAAGAGATAACTGCGTTAATTGTTTTTGCCCATATAACTTAACAAGATCATGGGGAAGTTCAGCCCAACCATATTGTTGTATAGCCATTTCCATTAACATTAAATATTGGGGAGCTGACCATCTTTTTTGGCTTAATGGTTTTTGTGCATTATAAATATTGTGGAGGCATAATTGTCTATAGCCAGATAAGTCTTGGATAGACAAATTAGGGATGGATGCAAGTGGGTGGCTATTTGCAACGTATACACTTAAATGAGCTTTTTGTGTCAAGCGCTTTGCAATAATATCAAAAGGATAATCACGCATTGATAATATAATCCCGAAGTGCGCTCGTCCATTTTGAATATGGGTAATGGCGTCCGCATCCTCAGCGATAATACACTCCAATTCAACGTCAGGAAACTTCATTGCAAATTCTTGCATTAACTGTGCTTGTGGTGCGATATAACTATCGGTAAGAACTAATGTTAAACATGGTTCTATGGCCTCAGTCAAACCGTAAGCTAAAGTTCGAAGATTTTCATTAGCATCAATAATATCTAGTGCGTAGCTGTAAATTTTTTTACCTTCATTCGTTAAGATTGGTTTTCGAAAACTTCGGTCAAATAACGAAAATCCTAAATCAATCTCCAAGTTAGCAATTGCTGTACTGATTGTGGATTGACTTTTGCCTAATTTATGAGCGGCTAAAGTAAAGGAATTAAGAGAAACGACCTCAACAAATGCCCAAAGAGATTCTGGTGAATATAGTTTTAGCATAATTAGCCCTAACAAAAGCGATGATCATTAATGTACGAAATAATACTCAATTATGTATATGGTGATCTGCTCGCATACATGCGAAATAGGTATGCGGATATTGATTACCTTTTAGAAATTATAGTGGACAATTACCTTGTATACGTGCAGAGGTGGATTGCTGAGGACAAATATCATTTTTTTGATTTAATCCCCCTAAGGTGACACCCTGTAATGCGTTACAGCCACAGAGTAAGAGGCAGATTGCAAGCCAATTGAGTTTAAAAAGTAGCATAGAACCTCGATGAGAGTTTTGGTTAAATAAGTTAATAAGTGTGTCATTCATATTCATTATAAAATGCGAGCGTTTGGCCTAAATGGTACGTGTTAACGGTATTTCTGTATTTATATACGTATGCACAGGTATTGCCCTTAAGGAAGATTACTGATTTTAAAGCAAATAATGTAAGTATTAAATCGTATTTATATTGGGTGGTTCAACCCTTATTTAGATAAAGTTGATGAATGGTTTAGCTTTTGGTTTATGGTTTTTGTCTATTTAGTGAAAGTTAACCCACGTTAACAATTAGTTAGGTAATATTGTCATTTTAAACGTAAGTCCTGTCAAAATATAAATAATAATTAATATACACATTATTGATGTTTTATTGGTTGTGATATTTTATGCATAATAAGTGGTCAATTATTATAAAAAGAGTTTAGTTACTGTCTCAGTATGGATAATGACTACTTTTATCAGAAAATATGATGGCTTTGGGGTCATAGGAGGTGATTTGAAAAATATAACTAGAGGGCGGTGTATTAACTGGCTGGTTTCTGGTTTATTAATCGGATTACCCCTTGATTTTTATTGTTTATTGCCGTAACCGGAGGAGGACTACAGCTTGCCATCATCTTTTTTATTATGACCTGAAATGTGAAGTAGAGGGCATTAATTTATCTCACGGTTTTTTTGTTAAATCTGACATACGGGCATAGTTTTTAACACTATTTTCAATGGACTTCTTATTTTGGTTGTCGTGGAAATGTGTTTTTGCTATGGTCATTAAGAGGAGTGATATGATGTTACAAACGGTTCAATTTTATGGTAACGATGTTGTACTGAATGGGGTGTTTTTGCAATCAGGCGATAAAGCTAAGCCTTTTGTGTTAGTCGATAATGCGCTGAATGAAGTGACATTAGAAACTTATAAAGGGCGGCGTAAGGTATTAAATATCTTTCCCAGTATTGATACTCCTGTTTGTGCGGCGTCGGTACGTCAATTTAATCAAGTGGCTAGTGAGGTAGTTAATACCGTTGTATTATGTATCTCAGCAGACTTGCCCTTTGCCCAATCCCGTTATTGCGGCTCTGAAGAATTGGAAAATGTGGTGACATTGTCGACTTTTCGCAATACTACTTTTGCAAATGATTATGGCGTTGAAATCAGAAATGGAATACTTACAGGGTTGATGGCTCGAGCGGTGATTGTGATCGATGAAAATAACCGTGTTTTGTATAGCCAGAGAGTGTCTGAAATTACGAATGAGCCGGACTATGTAAAAGCATTATCGTATTTGAAATCATCTGACTAATGTTTGAAATAGGTTAGAAAGCGGAGAGATATTCTTCATGTTTTTCCGCTTTGTTTTACATGAGGAAGAAGCGAGGGGAGCTGGTACATAGTTGATATGATAGAGATTGGCGAGGTATTAGCTGCCTGTTCAGATTGTTATCTACTTTCGTTAGTTAATAAGGAGAGGCAATGGTTCGTTCTTTGACTTAATAATAAGGTAGTACAGGTAAACTAGCCAGTAAAATCACCAAAATAGTCACTATAACAATTAAAAATGAGCTATCAAATGCGAGTTAGCCTGATTAACTATTCTACTGCTTGTTCTGATGGTAATGTTTCGGGAATAAATAAAGTATCATCAATGCTATTATAATCTTGGTCGAAGTAGGGCAGACCATCTAGGAATTTGAGTATTAATGCATATACGATTCTAAGCAACTCTCTCATTGAAGTTCCCCCACAAAAATATAGGACAAGCCAAATACTGTGAACACAGTCTGAAGTGATGTAATGGATGTCCCTCTGTGTAAGTTTTGCCATACTTATGCTGAGCGATTTTATTTACAGAGGTACTACATCATGAACGAGATTAAAGTTATCGGTATCGATCTGGCAAAATCTGTCTTTCAGGTTTGTGTCTGGATGGATGAATGAATGGGAATATTGCATTTAACCGCAAGGTTTCCCGGGCTAAATTGCTGGATACCATTCGTCAATTCCCTTCCGGGTCGATGATTGCAATGGAGGCTTGCGTTACTTCCCATTACTGGGGGCGTACTTTTCAGTCAATCGGCTTTCAGGTTCGGCTGATACCCACGCAACACGTAAAAGCATTAACACATCACCAGAAAAATGATGCCAACGATGCTCTCGCTATTTGTGAGACAGCTTTTCTCCCAGGCATTCATTTTGTCGTTATAAAAACACTTGAACAACAAGATATTAAGGTCCTCAGAGCTGCCCGTCAGTTGATGGTTGAACAGCGCACTGCTCTGGCAAATCAGGCCCGGTCACTGGCGGCAGAACAAGGTGTTGAGATCCCTGTCGGGATTCATATTTTACAGCAACGACTGCCCGATATTATTGAAGATGCAGAACAGTTAATTTCTTCCGTGCTGCGCCAGTTGCTGTTCTCGTTGCTAGAAAATATACATTCACTAAATGAACGTATTCTTTCTGTAGAGCACAGTCTTGCAGCTCTTTGTCAGCAACAACCCAAATACAAAGTACTGATGACAATACCGGGTATCGGTCCACTTATTGCAGCTGCTTTTTTAAGTGAAGTTAACGCAGCGCAATTTACTAACGGACGACAATTATCGGCCCGGTGTGGTCTGGTTCCTAGGCAACACAGTTCTGGAAGAAAAAACAGCCTTTTTGCGATGACCAAAAACGGCAATCGTGATCTCCGGACATTGATCATTCATGGTGCGCGGTCTGTTATGTACTGTGCTCATAAACGCGATGACGCGCTGGGAATGTGGCTGAAACGGCTTACTGAACGAAGAGGAAAAATGAAAGCCACGGTTGCGCTGGCTAATAAGATGACACGTATTGTCAGGCGGTTACTGACAGAATCCACAAGTTTTAATATCGACAAGGCTTTTGCGATGAACTGACCGTAGTTGTATCCAGAGAAGAGGATTTATCCTGAGTTTGCAGGCACTGATGAGAAAACGGTACACCGACCCTGTAATAGCCTGAACTATGCCATGGTAGTGACATACCGATGTAGTGATAAGGAAACAGGGGGCGGATGACATCATGGCGCTGGTCATTAGAGCCACTAACGACGCCGAATATATGGAAGCAAACCGTATCAACTCAGAGCTTGCACAACACGGGACGTCCATATATGGCATAGTTGATTAGGCCACCAAGTCTGAGGTGATATTAGTACCTCATATACAGATGGGTGATATTTATGGCAAAACGGAAAAAACGACGTTTCCGCTGAAAAAAACGTGTAGTGAGATATTATTTTTAATAGTGATTTAAGAGTGGTTGAAGTTAATTATAATATTATCAATTAGCAATTTCCTTGAAATTATATATGAGTTATTATGTTTAGTTGCCTTATTTCTATGAGATAAGGCGTTTTTTTAGAAGTATATCGTACCGCATTGGAGGGCGTTCAGAATTCTGTGTCACGTTAATTTAATAATTACAACGTTATCACATTATCGAGACGCCCTTCAAAATATATCGATAACTGGGATAGAGCTAGATTCCAATTTTGGATTGGCATCGTCCACTTCTCCTGTGCATTAAGTAATCCAAGATACAGCAATTTTAATAGACTATTTTCGTTGGGGAATGCCCCTTTGGTTTTCGTCAGCTTACGGAACTGACGGTGTACAGATTCGATAGCATTTGTTGTGTAAATAACCTTGCGGATGCTCTCGGGGTAACGGAAGTAAGCGGATAAATTGTCCCATTTCCGGCGCCAGCTTTGGATAACGACAGGATATTGCTGCCCCCATTTAGTATCCAACTCATCCAATGCGGTTTCTGCCGCTTCCTTTGAGACGGCTCGATAAACAGGCTTAAGGTCTGCCATAAACGCTTTATTGTGTTTTGAGGCTACATATTTGATTGAGTTGCGGATTTGGTGAATGACGCACAACTGAACTTCCGTTTGAGGATAGATACTGTTAATTGCATCAGGGAAGCCTGTCAGCCCATCAACGCAGGCAATCAGAATATCTTTTAGCCCCCGATTTTGCAGGTCAGTCAGCACACTAAGCCCAAAATTAGCACCTTCACTTTCAGAGAGATACAGACCAAGTACGTCTTTTTTGCCCTCTAAATTGAGGGCGAGAACAGTGTAAACTGCTTTGCTCACATAGCGCCCGTCTTCTTTCACTTTGTAGTGAATGGCATCCAGCCAGATAAAGGGATAAAGCGCCTCTAGTGGTCTCTGTTGCCACTGCTTAAGTTCAGGGATAACTTTATCAGTCACCGCGCTAATCGTGGCAGCTGATACGCTGAATGCATACAAATCTTCAATTTCTCGGCTAATATCCGTGTAGCTCATACCAAGGGCAAAAAGACGTGTGATCTTGTGTTCAATCTCATTAGATAGCGTTGTTTGGTGTTTTTTCACCAATTGCGGTTCGAAAGAGCCATTGCGATCGCGTGGAGTTGCTAGCTCAAAGTTACCTGTTGGGGTTTTAATCGTCTTTTTGGTAGCTCCATTTCGACGATTAGCTTCAATGTCATTGAGCAAATGAGAATCTAATTCAGCGGATAATGCGGCTTCAGTTAGCTGTTTAATCAATGGGGTCAGGATACCGTCTTTACCAGTTAAAGCCTGCCCCTCTTGAAGTGCTTTTAGGGCTTTATCAAAATCGAAAGGTTGTGTCATCAGTCATTCCTTTTTGAGGTAGTTTACCGGAATGACACAGAATTTCTAACACTCCCTCGCATTGAGAGGGCAGGCTATTAACGTCTGTTGTTCTTGAGTGTATAGAGCGAATGATTAACGTGATTCACTTTTATTTCCACAACACATCTAATGTTTTTTAATACCTAATCAGAGGAAAGCTTATGTGGTATTTTCTTGCTGCATCTTTACTTGTATTGCAGTTCAATAAAAAAATAGCCATATTCCTCCTTGCAGTGGCCATTGCCATTGGGGGATATGCTCAGGCTCTTGACTGGCGTACATTTGTTTTTTTCGGTGTTAGCCATCATTGCGGGGGTTTACTATAAATTTAGCGGCAAGATTCTGCGTATTATACTGGAGATCCTGCTAGTATTGGCATCAGTTGGCTTAATGCTGCATTTGATACCTGGTTTTCATAACCTCAAAGTACTTGATGGTATTAGGCTTGGTCCAAATAGCTCTCCATACACGATGTATTACAACTTTGATAAAGCTTTAGTGCCATTCATATTGCTTATCTTCCTAAAGTCTCTATTCACCACTGATAGGCAACTACAGGTTAAGCCATTGTACTGGTTAGCATTAGTCGTTTCTATCCCTGTCTTACTTATGGGGGCTGTCGCGATAGGAGGGCTAAAGATTGAACTTCACCACCCCGAATGGATTTTTCAGTTTCTGGTGGCTAATATATTCTTTGTGTCACTGTCAGAAGAGGCTTTTTTCGAGGTTACCTTCAGCAGCGTTTATCTTCTGTGGTACATCCCGTATTGGGGTTGGTTATCACTGCGCTACTGTTTGGGGGGATGCATTATCTAGGTGGTAGTTTGCTAATCATCTTTACTACGCTGGCTGGTCTGATTTACGGATTAGCATGGATGTTGAGTGGAAGGTTATGGGTATCAGTAATGTTTCATGTTGGCCTAAATTTGTGCCATTTACTCTTTTTTACTTATCCAGTATTGCTGCGATTACCGTACCCTAGTTGAGGATGTATCGCAAGTTAAGCGAATGTGTATCTATGAAACCGTAGAAGATACCAAGCGATACGTTGGGGACCAAAATGGTAAGTCGTACGCAGATAAATAACCAGCTCTTCGATGTGTTTTGCAACTCTTCTGGTTAGATTTTTAGGATAGGGTTTATTGTTGATTAATTATTTCTCGCCATCTCATTCATAAGCTCTTTTCCAAGTATAAAAAGTTTCTCTACTGATCCCAAAGTGTTAGCAATATTTTTGCTCTCACGGGCATGATTTAAGATTTTTGTTTTATGTGCAATATTTCGTTTAGCTTTAATGTTCATCATATCTGACCTCCGGTTACAATTAGAAAAAACTAATTATCAACCGAAGTCCATACTTTCATAGCTATAGCATCGCTTATATACACCTAATTATCTTTTTAAACTTCTTCTTTTGGACTGTTTTACTCATAAAAGGAATGGTTTCCTCAGGGAACCATTATCATTAGCTTAATTTAATACAGAGCACCTCTGGTGTTGGTGTTTTCTGGTAATTGTTCATTTATCATCTCAGTTAAATCTCTAATCGATTTACTTACTCTTGTGGGTGAGTAACTTTATTTTACGGCTTCAGTTTTGAATGTTTTTAGGCGTCCTTATTATTCAGATAAACACTAATCGATTAACTATTTAGTTTAATGTTTATAGCATTTAGCAAGTTATATAGGTCTAGGTACACTTTTGTATATGAAGTTATGATGGACTCTCTTCATTTTGATCATGTTTCGTGACGATCGATTTTTTTTGTTTAGTAATGTTATTAATCATTTGATTGATAAAGAATTTTTATTTGTGTGTGTTTTTTTTGAGCAAAACTTGGCTGAATTGTAGTAGAGAAAAGAAATAAAAAATCTATTTAAATTAAATTTCAGTGTCAAATAGCTAATTATTACTATTTGTTTTTATTTTTATCTTAAAATTTATCTTTTGCTTATTTTTAGGGCTGTCATAGGTAAGCGGTATCTCTTCTCTTAGAGCTAAGAGAAATGGTAAATTCAGTGATTACAAGGAGGTGTCTCTGTTTGGACTGCTTATTGAGGGGGTTATAGCTTTCATTGCAGCTGAGTTAGTAGGTGTGTACAGGGGGGCTTTTCATTGTCTCAAAGAGCTGAGGGTGGAGCGTTTTATTGGGTAAAGAGTCTATTTTCCGGACCTTAAAGCGTTGAGGGGGGAAGGTTTATACGAAGGTTGTGTTGGATACTAAATGCTATGCATTACAGGCAGCCTTGATAGTGTTTTCTGCACGGATAATATCATTCGCAATGAAGTGGGAGAGGTTTCAAGTATTGCAGATTCCAGTATAGACTCCAGTTTTTTGACAAAACAGAACAACAAAATTGCATCAGCGGTATCGATAATTTTTGAGGTGGAATAAGCGTCACGCGCCTAAATTTAATGGTATTCTCAGAGCTTGTTTTTAACTGTATTTGAAAGGATGTGTATGGTGATTTGGTATATATAATGCACATTAATAATTAACCATTTCCAAGTAAATTATTAGAGTGAGATTGATGGTGTTATCTAGGATAGCCCCTTGTATTATTTAATTTCATTAATCGATTTTTTCGATTTAAACTATCTAATAAAGCTGTCAAATTTGATTTTTAACTATTTATTATTAAATTTTAATATTGTTTTTTTTTGTTTTTTTTATGTGATTTAACCTGTAGTATTTAATGATTAATTGCTTATTTAAATTAAGTGTATCTCAATGAATAATGAATGTAGTAACGTAAATAAAGGTAAGCTTGTGAAAAACACTATTTATCGTAACTTCACCATTATCACGGCTTGATGAAAAATAAAAGGTAGGGCTAAGAAACGGATTTAGTGGTGAAAGTTCATGTTTTTGTTTTATATCTAATCAATATTATTAGTGGTTATCTTGGGTAAATAATATTATTTACGGTAGTTTTATGAGAAAAAGCAGACTCAGTGGTTACAAGCAAGAGCGGTTACTCGAAATGTTCATCGCAGGTGCTACCGCGCGTGTTGCAGCCGAGTTAGTCGGCGTTAACAAGAACACGGCTACTTACTATTTTCATCGGCTTAGAGTGTTGATAGCCGAGTATATTAACCAGCATTATGGATTCGATGGCGAAATAGTATTGGACGAATGTTATTTTGGAGATAGCGATAACGATCAGTCTGAACGAGGAGAGCCTGTTTTTGCATTGGTAAAGCGTGGAAGTAAGGTTTATACGAAGGTTATCTCGGATGCCAAATGTCGTTCATTACAGACAGCAATTGAGTCAAGAATTATTCCTGATAGTATTGTTTACACGGATAATATCACGTGTCACGCAGGTAGAGGTGTAAATTATTTTAAGTATTACAGGCTTCACCATAGGCTCCAGTTTTTTGACAAAAAAGAACGACAAAATTGCATTAATGGTATCGATAATTTTTGGGGGCAGGTTAAGCGTCATATGCATAAATTTAATGGTATTCCTAAGGCCCATTTTGAGCTGTATTTGAAAGAATGTGAATGGCGATTTAACACGCCAAATGTAAAACAGCAATTAACAATTCTAAAGAAAATGGTTAAAGTTAAATTTTAAACTTTATCTATGACTGTGCTTGTAATATTGATTAATAAGTTTTTATTGAGATTAATTACAATTAATGGATGAATTATGATTTTAAAAATTACTCTCTAGTCGATATCGCTAATAGTGAGTTCAATGCTAATTTATTAGGTGTTGGTAAGGTTGATTATCTGCGTGTGGCGGTTGTCTTTTTTTGAATTGTTGTATAGATGTGTATAAATAATTTTCATATTAAATGTGGGTTTATAAAAGGCTTCATTTTTATTTGAAAATATATAAAGAAAAAACATTGATTAAGAAATGTTGCTGTATTGGAAAAGTATGATTCTTCATTATTTTCTGTCAGTTATTCACGTATTATTAATTCTATATTATAATTAATACGGTAAATGCTTAAATTGAAATTTTTTTATATGATAAAACCAAATGATATTGTGAGAGAATTGTTCTATCTTCAGGAAATAAAATAATGGGAAATCAATATTCGTTTTGGCATGTATGTGTTATATAACACGGAAAAATAAAAGGCTCTCGGGGCTGATTTTTCATGACGTTTAAACGTGAGCCAGCAACAAGTGTCTCTGTTATGAATCTGTATAAACAGGGGATTAGCTTATTCCATCAAAATTATTCTACCGGCTAGGGATTCGTTATTGGGAGTGTTAATTTTTGCAACAAGCCCAACAGAACAACTCCTCACACTATTACGTCGAGGGTACACAATCACCACATTTTATCGTTTATCCTCGAAAGCCGCGTTTCAATCCTCAGTTCGCATACCTGAAGGTTATCTTCTGATCTCACCAAAAGGAGAAGAAGAATGTATTTTAAGTGCCATCGAATTTCAGTCAATTAAGCACTTACTCAGCGAACACGATATATGGGAAGAAATCATTGGTTCAACACTGTATGGCGGAAGTTGTTGGTCTTTAAAAAATTAATTAACGTTATTATCCATCCGAAATAGATATCCGAATAATAACACGTGTACGAAATTAATTAAGCTTAGTTTCGTACACTATTTATCACCACTGTACGAAACCGAACATATTCGGATAGCTAAAATTTATCTTGACCTTCCCGATCTCATTATAATACTGTATGTATAGACAGTATTATGGGTGCTGATCTTATCGCAAAGATAAAATCAATGATACCCAGCCAGTTAAGTGGGATACCTGATGGTTTATTGATGGTCAGTGTAGATGAACAGCAAAAAATATTACGTTTGACGTTGGAGCAAAAAGCTTGGCATTTGCTATCGGATATACCAGCGGGGATTTGGTGTATAGGGCTAGAAGCTGCGGTTCGTCATGATGTGCTCAATGTTGAGAAGCCTTTTGCTTTTGAGGGGCTCACGAGAGAAGACTTTGATCAGATAGACAATCCATTAATGAATGACGCTTTGATCTCCTTGGCTGGCCAATCTAGAGTATGGTATTGGAGTGATAAAGGGCATGAAACAGTAGATATGCCTGCATTTCCACCTCGAATTGCGTTTACCGAAATAGCGTTACTGAATGACGAAATGACAACAAAATTGTCTCAGGATTTCACCGAAGAAAGGCTTATACAAGCAGGATATCATGCTGTTGATTATCTGTTTACTCAATATGGTGACAAGAAGAAAAAATTGTGGGCGGTGCGTCAGGGGATAACAACATACGAGACAGAAAAACACTTTTGGTTGCCTGTCACATATCGAGAATCTCCTCCACTTGGTGCAGTAAGCGTGATAAGAGATAAGTTCGATTGTGTGGTAACACAACAGGAGGATGCCGCGGGATTAGTCATTACAGCTGAATATGACTGGCGTTTTTTAACCCCTGTTAGTGTGATAGACGTAAATGATAATGTACATAGCGTGACTTATGATGCCTTAGGGCGGGTGACTAGCTTACGTTTTTTTGGAACCGAAAATCATCAAATGACGGGCTATAGTGCTGTCGATTTTTCTGTTCCAGTTTCTGCCGATGAGGCTTTGTCCTTGGCTTCCCCGTTACCCGTGTCTCAATGTATGGTTTATGTCGCAGACAGTTGGATGCAAGCCGAAGGAGAACGTCAACCACCGCATATCATCACATTGACAACAGATCGTTTTGATCATGATCCTGCTCAGCAAATTCGTCAGCAAGTGAATTTTAGTGACGGCTTTGGACGCCAATTGCAAGTTTCGACTCGCCAGACTGGCGGTGAAAGTTGGCAATATATTGGTAACGGGGCACTTTCGGTAGGGCGAGATGGTGAACCGTTGGTCGATGAAACAATGTTTCGTTGGGCGGTGACAGGTCGAACGGAATATGACAATAAAGGGCAAGCTATCCGCACTTATCAGCCTTATTTTCTGAACGATTGGCGATATGTTCGCGATGATAGTGCGCGTCGAGACCTGTATGCAGATACGCATCGGTACGACCCGCAAGGCCGAGTCTGTCAGGTCATAACGGCGAAAGGCGACCTACGTCGCACTTTATATACCCCTTGGTTTGTCGTCAATGAGGATGAGAACGATACCGCAATGGAGAAGGCTCGTTCTCTTTAATTCCTGTCTTCTCAACGGGTAAGGTATTAACCTACCCGTTGAGAGGGGTTATTATTTTATGGATATATGGATAAAGGAACTTATTTATGCACACTATCAGTGCCTTTGTGTTCGAAAAGACCCCTACGGTCACGGTATTGGATAATCGGGGATTGAATGTACGTAATGTCGAATATTATCGACACCCGGATACACCTGCTGAGACTGAGCCACGCATCACTCGTCATCAATATGATGCCCGTGGTGCCTTAATTCAAAGCGTGGACTCGCGCTTACATGACGCTGGGCGGATAAACTTTCACTACCTCACCGATTTGTCGGGCAAGACGCTGCACTCGCAAGGTGTGGATAATGGTATCACCGTCACATTGAACGATGCCGCTGGTCGCCCCTATATCGCCGTGAGTAATATTGATATCGCTGATGATGGCACAGAAGACAGAAGCCAAGCGCTAACCCGACGTTGGCAGTATGAGGATGAGGGACATTCAGGACGCCTCCTGAGAGTGACAGAGCAGGTTACCGGTGAAGCTCCCCGTACTGTCGAACGGTTCTTATATGCAGGCAATCGTGACGCAGATAAAGCACTGAACCTCTCAGGGCAATGTATCTGCCATTATGATACCGCAGGACTGATACAAACCGACAGTATTGCTCTGACTGGCGAACCGCTTTCCCTCTCTCGTCGTCTGTTGAAGAACGCGGATAATCCCGATACAGTGGCTGATTGGCAGGGCGAAGACGAGTCTATTTGGAGAGAGCAACTTGATACCGAGGTGTTTACCACAAAAAGTGTCACCGATGCGACGGGAGCGATGTTGATGACACAAGATGCCGAAGGCAATTTACAGCGTGTCGCATACAATATTGCAGGGCAATTATCGGGCAGTTGGCTGACCTTAAAAGGTCGTAACGAGCAGATTATTGTGGCTTCCCTGACCTACTCAGCTGCTGGACAAAAGCTGCGTGAAGTGCACGGTAATGGGGTGGTAACCACTTACTCGTACGAGACAGAAACACAACGCCTCACAGGGATAAAAACTGAGCGCCCAGTTAATCATCTTGCAGGGGGAAAGGTACTTCAAGACTTGCGTTACGAATATGACCCTGTAGGCAACGTACTGAAAATCACCAACGATGCGGAAGAAACCCGTTTCTGGCGCAATCAGAAAGTAGTGCCAGAGAACACATATACGTATGACAGCTTATATCAATTAATCCGCGCTACTGGACGAGAGATGGCAAACATCAGCCAACAAGGTAATCACTCTCCTGCTGCCCTTGTCCCTTTTCCCACAGACAACGCTGCATACACAAATTACACCCGCACTTACAGCTACGACAGTGCCGGTAACATGACACAAATCCGCCATAGGGCACCGATGACGAGCAATAATTACACTACACAAATAACGGTGAGTCATCGCAGTAACCGAGGCGTTTTGAGTACCCTGACGGAAAATCCCGCAGACGTGGAGACGTTTTTCACCGCGGGCGGTCAGCAACAACAGTTACAACCGGGTCAGTTGCTGGTCTGGGCACCACGTAATGAGCTCCTAAAAATCAACCCAGTACAACGTGATGGTCATCAAGACGACAGTGAAAATTACCGTTATGACAGTAATAGCCAACGTATTGTGAAAATCAGTACACAAAAGACCCGAAGTTCCACACAAACTCAGCGGGTAATATACCTGCAAGGATTAGAGTACAGGATAACAAGCAATGGTCTACGAGAAATCGAAAACCTGCAAGTCATCACGGTAGGAGAGGCAGGCCGAGCGCAAGTGAGGGTATTGCATTGGGTGAGAGGAAAACCTGAAGAGATTGAAAATGACTCAATGCGTTACAGCTACGATAACCTTATAGGCAGCAGCGGATTGGAGGTCGATGGCAATGGGAATATCATCAGCATAGAGGAGTATTACCCGTACGGGGGAAGCTCAGTTTGGTCGGCTCGGAGTCAAATTGAAGCGAACTACAAAACAGTGAGGTACTCCGGTAAGGAGCGTGATGCGACGGGGCTGTATTACTACGGGTATCGCTATTACCAGCCATGGGTAGGCAGATGGTTATCCTCTGACCCCGCGGGGACTGTGGACGGGATGAACTTATTCAGAATGGTGCGGAATAATCCAATTTTGCTGCATGATCCGGATGGAAAAGCGCCTAATAAAAAACAAAATGCGCGCAACACCATACCATCAGAACCTAGCTCTTCAGCACGAACATTAATCGATGCAGTGAATAAAATCCCGGAAGAAATCCCCCAACACGTATCTCCAGAAGACGTGAAAAGAACAGGGCGAATCCCATTTTTCAAAAAATTCTTTTTGCAAAAGAAACGAGATACGGATAAAGCGTTGAGCGTTGCTCCAGATAAAGACTTCGAGCCCGTGAATATTAGTCAATCTGATGTTGACAGGGGTGCAGCACCGCTGCACGGTCCAGTAAATCTAAGAAAACCGTTTGATCACAAGCGTTGGGTTACTAACGATAAGGAAATAGTAGTTTATCGTCAGGATAATCGTTCACTAGATGAGATTATTAATGCGGGGGGATTTTATCCCAGGACACTTGAGATTGGCACACTGGAGGACCATTCTCAAGGTTCGACAAAAGAGTATTCATTTGTGTCAACTTCAGATAAAAGATTAAAGGGAGGTTCTTACGGTAAATATGAATATAAAATAAAGCTTAACCCACACCAGGCAGTGCATCTACCTGCTACGCTGGATAGAATTCATGGTAGGTTACCTCAAAAATATAGAATAAATGAATATTCGGTTCCGGGATTCATTACCCCTTTACAAATCGTTGGTTGGAGGAAATGTTAAGCATGAAAGTCTGGACTTCGGTTGACAATTAATTTTTTCTAATTGTCGCCGGAGGTCAGATATGATGAACGATACCGCAATGGAGAAGGCTCGTTCTCTTTAATTCCCGTCTTCTCAACGGGTAAGGTATTAACCTACCCGTTGAGAGGGGTTATTATTTTATGGATATATGGATAAAGGAACTTATTTATGCACACTATCAGTGCCTCTGTGTTCGAAAAGACCCCTACGGTCACGGTATTGGATAATCGGGGATTGAATGTACGTAATGTCGAATATTATCGACACCCGGATACCCCTGCTGAGACTGAGCCACGCATCACTCGTCATCAATATGATGCCCGTGGTGCCTTAATTCAAAGCGTGGACTCGCGCTTACATGACGCTGGGCGGATAAACTTTCACTACCTCACCGATTTGTCGGGCAAGACGCTGCACTCGCAAGGTGTGGATAATGGTATCACCGTCACATTGAACGATGCCGCTGGTCGCCCCTATATCGCCGTGAGTAATATTGATATCGCTGATGATGGCACAGAAGACAGAAGCCAAGCGCTAACCCGACGTTGGCAGTATGAGGATGAGGGACATTCAGGACGCCTCCTGAGAGTGACAGAGCAGGTTACCGGTGAAGCTCCCCGTACTGTCGAACGGTTCTTATATGCAGGCAATCGTGACGCAGATAAAGCACTGAACCTCTCAGGGCAATGTATCTGCCATTATGATACCGCAGGACTGATACAAACCGACAGTATTGCTCTGACTGGCGAACCGCTTTCCCTCTCTCGTCGTCTGTTGAAGAACGCGGATAATCCCGATACAGTGGCTGATTGGCAGGGCGAAGACGAGTCTATTTGGAGAGAGCAACTTGATACCGAGGTGTTTACCACAAAAAGTGTCACCGATGCGACGGGAGCGATGTTGATGACACAAGATGCCGAAGGCAATTTACAGCGTGTCGCATACAATATTGCAGGGCAATTATCGGGCAGTTGGCTGACCTTAAAAGGTCGTAACGAGCAGATTATTGTGGCTTCCCTGACCTACTCAGCTGCTGGACAAAAGCTGCGTGAAGTGCACGGTAATGGGGTGGTAACCACTTACTCGTACGAGACAGAAACACAACGCCTCACAGGGATAAAAACTGAGCGCCCAGTTAATCATCTTGCAGGGGGAAAGGTACTTCAAGACTTGCGTTACGAATATGACCCTGTAGGCAACGTACTGAAAATCACCAACGATGCGGAAGAAACCCGTTTCTGGCGCAATCAGAAAGTAGTGCCAGAGAACACATATACGTATGACAGCTTATATCAATTAATCCGCGCTACTGGACGAGAGATGGCAAACATCAGCCAACAAGGTAATCACTCTCCTGCTGCCCTTGTCCCTTTTCCCACAGACAACGCTGCATACACAAATTACACCCGCACTTACAGCTACGACAGTGCCGGTAACATGACACAAATCCGCCATAGGGCACCGATGACGAGCAATAATTACACTACACAAATAACGGTGAGTCATCGCAGTAACCGAGGCGTTTTGAGTACCCTGACGGAAAATCCCGCAGACGTGGAGACGTTTTTCACCGCGGGCGGTCAGCAACAACAGTTACAACCGGGTCAGTTGCTGGTCTGGGCACCACGTAATGAGCTCCTAAAAATCAACCCAGTACAACGTGATGGTCATCAAGACGACAGTGAAAATTACCGTTATGACAGTAATAGCCAACGTATTGTGAAAATCAGTACACAAAAGACCCGAAGTTCCACACAAACTCAGCGGGTAATATACCTGCAAGGATTAGAGTACAGGATAACAAGCAATGGTCTACGAGAAATCGAAAACCTGCAAGTCATCACGGTAGGAGAGGCAGGCCGAGCGCAAGTGAGGGTATTGCATTGGGTGAGAGGAAAACCTGAAGAGATTGAAAATGACTCAATGCGTTACAGCTACGATAACCTTATAGGCAGCAGCGGATTGGAGGTCGATGGCAATGGGAATATCATCAGCATAGAGGAGTATTACCCGTACGGGGGAAGCTCAGTTTGGTCGGCTCGGAGTCAAATTGAAGCGAACTACAAAACAGTGAGGTACTCCGGTAAGGAGCGTGATGCGACGGGGCTGTATTACTACGGGTATCGCTATTACCAGCCATGGGTAGGCAGATGGTTATCCTCTGACCCCGCGGGGACTGTGGACGGGATGAACTTATTCAGAATGGTGCGGAATAATCCAATTTTACTCAAAGATGAGGATGGACTAAAACCGAAAAAGCCAGAGGATGGATATTATTACCATGTGACTAATGCTAGAAATTTAATGAGTATTGTAAATAAAGGTTTTATTCCACAAGGTTCTCCGGGACCTACACTTTCAGCTGATAGTCTAAGGAGGAGAAAAGAAGGTATAATGAGAGGTATTTATGCTCAAGTAGCCAAAGAATATAATCAAATGAATCAAGGCAATAAAATTTTTCCCCATAGTTTTAAGATGCCTCCAGATTTCTGGTCCGCGCTTAAGTTAGAAGGAGGTGATATTGCAAATGATAATGATATCGATAGCGCCAGAAATAAACTCAATAACGCTATTCATCGTAGTATTTCTACGGTGACCGATAAAAGTAGGTTTCAAGTAAAACACGATAAGCAGGAGGATATTACACGTTCAAGAATGAGTGTTTTAGATGATGATGAACTTAATAACATTATAACGCAAATACCACTACTGGATCAAACACGAGAGTCAGTAAATACAAAAGGATATATTTATCTTGCTACCACTAGAAATACACTAAAAAAATATGTAGATAATTACAAATCTTCCGATGATAAGATGGTAATGCTGGCTATTCCTGAAAACCTACTTTCTGATAAAACGTTAGAAGAAGATAAACAAGAACCAGACGGTGCAGTTAGGTACAAGGGGGAAATACTGCCAACTGACCTACGCTTTGTAAATCGAGAAGGGAAAGTAGTATCTTTTGATTCTTCAACCAGCGATGAATTAATATTAGATTATTCATTCGTTACAAACTTCATTCGAAAAACCTAATGTACAGGCTCTACATGCTTTCCGATTTTGATAAAGTGTGTCACTCAGAACCTCGGCTGACGTTTAGTCTTAAAGACCAAGTTTATTTTTTAACACTTCATACGGTGTTTTACCAGCATGAGCTGAGTGGGGGCGATGACAATTATAAAATGCCTCCCATTCAGCTAATTTTTCATGTAAATCGACATCATCCTTATAATCGATTAATTGATAAAATTCCTGTTTATCTGTTAAATGAGAACTCTCGACTTTCCCATTCAATCTGGGTGTAGCTAGCTTGATATAAACATGCTCCATCCCGAGATCATGAATATGCCAATTAAATTTCGATTGGAATTCGTGCCCATTATCAGTTCTAATCGTTTTGATTCTAAAGGGAAATTTATTTACAACATAATTAATAAAATCAATGGCATTAGCCTGATTGTGCCTTTCATAAATTTTAAGTGCTCTGATCCGTGTTGCGTCATCAATCGCAGTATATTGAAAACGTTTAATTCTTTGTCCATCAGGCGTATAAAAAAATAGGAACTTCACATCAACCTGAACATGATGCCCTGGAACTTGTTTCTGATAACGTTTAAATAGCGGTTTAGAACGACTTCTCTGATTTTGAGGAAGTTGGTTTAATTTGTTTCTTAACAATACATAGTAACAGCCAGAGCGTGATATTTTGATGTTATGAAACCGTAAAGATACCAAGCGATACGTTGGGGACCAAAATGGTAAGTCGTACGCAGATAAATAACCAGCTCTTCGAAGTGTTTTGCAACTCTTCTGGTTGGATTTTCAGGGCAGGGTTTATTATTGATTAATCCTTTCTCGCCATCTCGTTCATAAGCTCTTTTCCAAGTATAAAACGTTTCTCTACTGATCCCAAAATGACGACACGTTTTAGCAATATTTTTACTCTCGCGGGCATGATTTAAGATTTTTGTTTTATGTGCAATATCTCGTTTAGCTTTAATGTTCATCATATCTGACCTCCGGCTACAATTAGAAAAAACTAATTGTCAACCGAAGCCCAGACTTTCATAGTGTTAGTTGTTCAAAACCAAGGAAAGAGATCACCTGGCTTACCAGTCTAAAGCGGGTTGATTTAGGCAATACCGTGTATTGAGGTTTTGCGCCGGCAAAGTAGGTATGGCAGATATATCGGACGTCTTGCCTGACGTCCTTTAAGTGAAACTGAGGAATAACTGGTTTTGAGCGGAAGTAGCCCATGATAAGAATGAAGTGGACCCGGGATTCCAGCTTTTCCATTTTCCGGATATGTTCGAGCGCCCGTGTATCGAGGGAGAAGAACTCTTCACGTTCCGTCTGATTGAACTCTGGCCGTCGGTATAATTCATCGATTTCATCGGAAGTGAGGATCTGTATTCTGCTGTTGCGTGTTGATGGCATATCTTACTCAGTAACGGGGCGGGAAACGGCTCGTGAAAAATTCAGGGATATAAGGTCCCTGTCTGCCTTACCTGACAGGCAGGGAAACATACTCATTTTTTAATTAATGCTAAAACAACCCTAAAAATCTAACGCCAGAACCCTTAAGTGATTTCTCTTTCGGTTAAATGTAATGATGGCAGCATCCGTTGATGCAGAACGGCGAATACTACAATGTGACAGTCTTGCTCAACGTAGTAGATCATATGACTGGCATGAATACTCCGGTCCCGACATCGGCTCTGGATTTCCCCAGTGACGGCGTTTCAGCAAGTATGCGGATGGCCTGACGTAATTCAGACAGATAACTTTGAGACTGGAGTTTCCCCCACTGCTGCACCGTATATTGTCTAATCCCTATCAAGTCGGCCCGGGCATCTGGTGTTATGTGGTAGGTTGACATCAGTCGTATTTACCCGCTCCCAATTCATCAAAAAAGGCTTCACCATCGATGAGATCACCCGCAGCGATATCGGCCTTGGCTTGTGCCGCTCTTGCCTGCAAGAGTTGTAATTTCATAGCTTCAAAGTTCTGATAATCTTCCGCGGACATCACAACCGCGACAGGTTTGCCATTTCTATTGATCTGAATCGGAGCACGCTGTGCCTTTAACAGCATGTCACCAAAATGAGTTTTTGCTTCGTTGGCCGAAAGTGCATGCATTTTCTTTACCTCACGTATCATTCGATTTAATCATAATAGTTAAACCGAATGTTGGTTGTCAAAATTACGATCAATCAAAAAGTATAATTTTTGATAGGTGGTGATTTCATCTATCAAAAATACTATCATAAGTATAAAATCAAAACATTTAAGAGAATTTGATAGATTATGGCCAAAATTGGATATGCACGCGTTAGTTCGACAGGGCAAAGTTTGGCAGTTCAGCTTGGAAAGTTGAGTCAAGTCGGATGTGAGCGAATTTACAAAGAAAAACGAAGTGGCCGAACGGCTAACCGACCCGAATTTCAATCTTGCATGGATTATCTTCGAGAAGGCGATACGTTAATAGTGACCCGGCTCGACCGCCTTGCTCGTTCAGTTAATCATCTATCTGAGTTAGCAAAGCGATTTGAAAAAGAGCAAATTGACTTATTGGTTATCGATCAAAATATCGATACCAGCACATCTACAGGCCGGCTGATGTTCAATATGCTGGCTTCAATTGCAGAATTTGAAAATGATCTTCGCACCGAACGTCAAGCAGAAGGAATAGCGAAAGCACAAGAAAGCGGTGTAAAGTTTGGACGTCCAGCAAAGCTCAATGATGGGCTATGCAACGAGATCTATACCCGTAGAATGAATGGTTCAACGATTGGAGAGTTAGCCAAGTTATTTAAACTGGGTGAAGCCACAATTTATCGAGCACTGAATATGGCTAAACATAAGCAAGGTAATATCATTCAAGAAACAGAAAGATAACCTACTGAAATATAATAATTAATAAGAATACGTGGAACTTTTCGGTGAATTGGGCGCAATACCCCTTATAGTTGAGAGTACCGGTTTAAGCCGTGAAGAGCTCATTTCCCTGCAGTAGTCTGTCTCTATCCCTTTTTCATTTTTTCGCTTAACGCAAACGTCGCTAGCTCAATGAGTTTAGTGATTTTCATAACGCTTGATGGTTAGGAAATTCGATGAACAGTTTAATGAGTTAATAACGAGATGTTTCGGTATCAAAGTTTGCTAAAGGGTCTCTATCGTATTTAAACCTAACCATGCCAACGTGTAATCGCATCATTTTTAACCAAAAACTGAAATAATAGGCACACTGATCTTAGGCAGCAGTTTGCAACCATCGTTTTTTGTCCACCTATTTTCATCTGTCTTCGGCTTCTGTGGCATGTTACCACCCCATCGGCTTGACGTTTGCCATTGTGTCAGCCAACGTCCTGTCTCTGCTATTTGACTTTACTTAACGTGGCTAGAGGCATACTCATGTTTGCATCACCCCGTTTGATTATGGGCGCTGGAGCCTCTCGTTTTTATATCAATCGCGCTTAAAACGAACAAGATTAATCCGATTCGGTAAAAGTGAATAATGACTCGCAATATGCGTTAATTTCCGTTTCATTCGGTTTTTTTGATGAATAAGTACGCGAATTTGGTCGGACCACGATAATGACCACCTGATTATTATTGAGTTTTTCTTTATCAATAAAAACTGAATAGTTGACCATTATTCAATAGCACGGTCTCTATTAATACAAAATATCGCCATTGCAGTTATTTATATTGATATTTGCTTTATTTTTAGTTTTTTTGAAATAATTCGATCGAATTGCTTTGTCTTTACGATCGATTTTTTCGATCTTATTTTTAATTGCATTAATTAATATTAAATAATATTAATTAATGCTGGTTTTTTCGAGTTAATCACGAAAATATATCAAGCCATTACTCTCCCTTTGATGTGTTATTTAGGGAGGGGGTTAAAAAATACTACTTTTTTGTGTTTTTTAACGCGAAAGAGAAGGGGTGGGGGGGCTTTTTTATCCTGTAATTTTTCAATTATCCAGATGTTAATTCTGTTGCATTTTGTAATGATTCGTTATTTGTTGTGTTATTTTTAATAAATACTCGTAAATATTATTTGTTATTGTATTTATTAATGTATTTACTCGACATAAAGACACACGGAAATAACATTTCTATACTAATCACACTTCCTTGGGGTAACAGATTTAACGATTTATTTACCCGGGAGACGTCGAGACTCAAAAGAGCAAAAAGACGTTACGTGAGTCGATAGACTGACCGAGAACACGGATTTTGCCGAGGGTAACATCGATGGAGAGAGTTTTAATAAAATGGCTATCAAAGAGGATAACACCGCGATGACATGTGAACTAAATGCGATGATGCCTAATCCTAGGACTATGGGAGCGCAAGAGATACGCTGCCGATTTGGAGCCTACCTTCGTTACGTACGAGAGCAAAAACGATTAAGCGGCAGTGAATTGGCAAAGCGATTAAATGTCAGCCAGCAGCAGGTTTCTCGCTATGAAAATGGCGTGACCACGGTGAATTTACTGATGATGAGCAAAATGGTTCACGCTTTAGACCTCCGTTGGGATGAGCTTATCCACCAAGTCATTCATGCGGAATCCCCCATCTGGATGTCTTATCACCGATAAGCCGCATCAGGATTTTTGACATGGTGAACCCTTGTATTGTCAGGGGCCACACTGAAAATACCCTATATAGATAAGACGACATGCCTGACCTTCTGTACCAATAAACAGCAGGGCGCGTATACCCCTGCGTGGCATTTGCCAAAATGGAGGGGGTATTGGGTGTGTTCATCATAATCGTCATTGCTCTCCTTTCACGGGAAATAGGTCGAGCATAACAATAACGGTAACTCTTTACCCCCTGTTACTTTTTTAGGTTACAAAATGAGAATGAATAAACAAATAAGAACGCGTGGCGTATTTCGTCTGATTACGGCCTTAATGATACTGAGTAGTGTGTCTGCGTCAGCCAATACAGACAGTGACATGGACACCGGCGGTGTGCAGCTCGGGGGGACTCGGGTGATTTTTAATGGCGCGAACCACGCCGAGTCGATGACGGTCACGAACTCCTCCTCAAGCGCAGTGTGGTTAATGCGCTTTTGGGTTTCCCCTTATGAAGAGGGCGAGGAGAAGGCCGGTATGCCGCCCTCAACCGGTCAAGTCGTCCCAGAAGTGCCATTTGCTGTGACCCCTCCGCTGTACCGATTGGATCCGAAAACGGCCGTGCAATTGAGGATTAATTTACTGAGTGACGCCTTACCAGCCGATCGTGAGTCGGTGTATTACTTAAACAACTTAGCGATCCCCCCAAAAAAAGGGGAAATGACGTATCAAAAGGCCGTGCAAAGTGGACTGCAATTTGCAGTCAATACGCGCATTAAGCTGTTTTATCGTCCAGTGGCTATCAGTGATATGGCGGCAGTAAAGGCGGCACCCTCGAAATTAACGGCGGCGGTTCAAGGGAAAACGATGACGGTGAAAAACCCAACACCGTACTTCATTACATTAAGTCAATTGCAAGTCAACGGTAAGCCGATTGATGCCGGTGCAGGCGATTCGATGATTGCTCCGTTTGGCATGTTCCAGTTTCCCGTTAACGTAACGGAAGGCACGCTAACCTACAGCACGATTGATGACAGAGGGATGACGACACCGGTGTTAAGCCTGCGTTTTTAAGCCGAGTTATTGCTGTCGCTCCTCGAAAGATGTCAGGAGAGGACGGGTGGGAGCATGAGCATTTCGATAGGGATTTTGACTGCCCATTTATCATCACACAAGGTTGTCTTCGAGGTGAACCGTTATGTTTTTTTTTCGTGTCCATTACCTAGCCACGCTGAGTGGCTTGGTATTGCTGAATGTGCCCGTGCAGGCGGCGAGTGACGAAATCTCGAATGCCTTAACGTTTGACAGTGATTTTTTGTCGATGGGGAGTACAGACCGAGGAACGGAGAAACACATTGACTTATCTTACTTTGCACACAAAGGCGGTATGGCCCCAGGGCAATATGCGGTGCAAGTGAAGGTCAACGGGAAACTCGTGGATGAAGGGCGGGTGCTGACCTTTAAATCGTTGCCAGACCAACCTGGAAAGTTGTACGCCTGCGTCTCGGCGGATGACATTTTGACGTGGTGGGGGATTACCGCGACGCAAAAAAAAGTGGACAGGGATGTATCGGCGGCGCACCCAGAGGTGGCTGATGATACAGAGTCAACCGAGACCCATTGCCCAGTGGGGGGCATTATGGCGTTGGTGCCGTATGCTCAGGAGTCGTTTGATTTTAATCGTCGCCTGTTATCGTTGACCGTCCCCCAAGCCAGCCTAGGGAAAGGCGCACAGTTGCGCGTGCCGGCAGCATCATGGGATAGCGGCCTGCCCGCTTGGCTCGTGAACTACACATTGACGGGCGTTCAACAATGGCATCATGGGCAAAAGCAGGGTAGCCACTTTTTAGGATTAAGTGGGCAATTGAATTTGCTGGGTTGGCGATTTCGTAACGACATATCGGCGTATCAACGCCAAGGACAGTCGGCAGAATGGAATGTGTCTAACGGGTATGCTCAGCGGGGATTTGCCCAATTGGGGGGCAATGAGGTGACGCTGGGGTATACCGCATCTTCCGGGGGCGGGGTGGATTCTGTGGCTTTTTGGGGCGCAAAGGTGGACTCGGATGAGAGCATGTTTGACCCCATGACCATACAGTATACCCCGACGGTTTCAGGGATTGCGAACACCCCTTCCACGGTCACCGCGCGTCAGAATGGTCAGGTTATTTTTCAGCAGAACATCCCGCAAGGGCCGTATTCACTGTCAGAATTTAATCGCAGTGGCAGCGGGGACGTGACGGTTGAAGTGCGTGATGCTGACGGACACGTGAGTGAATTTGTTCTGGCGCAAGCGAACAGTAGCAGTTTATTACCGAAGGGGGCGTTGTCGTACAGTGCGTCGACAGGAGTGGCGACGGTGCGGAGCAAGTATGTTGACCCCCGTTTTGTGCAAGCCGGGGGCAGTTACGGCGTTGGGGAAAATACCACCCTGACAGGCGGGGCTCTGCTCTCCAAAAATTATCAAGCTTTAGCCCTCGGCTCTGGGGTTTACCTTGGGCGTTTTGGGGCACTCACGTATTCGATGCAAGGCAGTCGCAGCCAACTGTCGGCGATACCCGGACGAACCGGCGTGGCGATGGGACTCGCGCACAATGTGAGTTGGTCACGACGTTTTCATGAGACGTCACTGGGAATGACCTATACCCGAGGGCAAAGTCCGAATGCGCGCAGTTATTCAGAAATGTTGAGTTTGGCGCCACTCGCTGACGATGAGTGGCAACAACCTCGCTCGGGGCTGCGTGATAACTTGGGAATTTCGCTCTCACAGTCGTTAAAGCAGTACGGCAATATCACGTTAAATCTGTCTCGTGCGACCCAATGGCACAGCGACCAAGTCACGCAAAATATCATGCTGGGGTATAACACCACGATAGCGGATGTGGGGCTGTCCTTGGCGTGGGGAATGAATACGGTACGGGGTCAACAGTCTGAGCGCGAGAGAGGGCATCGTGGGAAGGATAAAACGGACCGCTCAATGTCGCTGATGATGTCGTTGCCGCTCGGGAAGTGGTCGGGCTCTTCTTACCTCAATAGCGGTAACTATTCTTACACCCAGAGTAACGGTCAGGTGAGTCAGCAAAGTGGGGTCAGTGGCTCGGCTTTGTCAGGCGATTTATCGTATTCGGTGTCGCAAGCGTTGACTGGCGCTCGAGGTCGAAGTCTGAGTCTGGGGTATGGCGGCCAGTATGGTAGTTTCAGCGGAGGATACAGTTATCAAGCAGGGAACAGTGCCTTGTCGTATGGGGTGAGCGGCGCATTTGCAGCACACCCTCACGGCGTGACGTTAGGCAAATCAGTGTCGCTCAGTGGGGGAAATGCTTTGGTGTCTATTCCGGGCGCGAGCGGGGTTCCCGTCAATGGGGCGAGAACGGATTGGCGAGGGTATGCCCTGGTCAGTGGATTGACCCCGTACGCTCGTGGGAATGTGATGGTTGACACCAGTCAATTGCCGGGTGATGTGGAATTGGATTCATCAAGTCGTCACGTGGTTCCTGTGCGGGGAGCATTGGTTGCTGCGACCTTTAACAGTCAGCAAGGGTATCGCGTTTTATTGACCTTGACGCACCAGGGTGAGCCGCTGCTATTTGGCACCAGTGTCGCTTTGCAGTCTGACGCGTCAGCGCAGCCCCCGATTACGGGCATTGTGGCTGAGGCCGGGCAGGTGTATTTATCCGGTATGCCAGCTGCAGGTTCGCTGGTTGCTCGTTGGGGCGATGAACCGGATGAGCAATGTACGGCGAATTATCACATCCCTGAAGGGACGGACATCACGCGACTGGCGTTATTGGCGTCCAGTTGTCAATCATGAGGATAACGGACATGACAACGAACAACACAACGCCCCAAAAAGCGAGACAGTCTTTATCGAGAGTCCTCCGCGTGCAGTTTGGGTGGGTTTTGTTAGTGACCGTACTGATCAGTGGCGTGTGCGCTCGCGTGGGTTGGCCTGCCCCAGGGGACGCGTTTCAAAGTCCCCCGATAGCGGTCACGTTTGGTGTGCAATCATTGACGCCGTCTATCCCGGTCAACTCAAGTACGGCGTTCGTATCACAGCGCGTGACGTTGCCTGATGTGGTTTGCACACGCTGTACTGCTGAGGATACCTGGACGCAAACCTGGTCTGCTTCTACCTTGACCTTGGACTCGAACAACAGTCGTGTTGAGGAGGGTTGGTATGTTTTTCGCAGTGGGCTATCGGGAATAGGAATTGGGGTTCGGACGGATAAACAGGCACCACGTGTTCGTGAGGGACAAGGGCGCCAGGTGAAGGAACTCGGTGAGCTTGAGGTCGGTTTGGTTCGCGTCGAGCGTCATGTGGAAGCTGGATTAGCGGATTTACCGGCCACGGAATTTACCCGGGTCACCACATTCTTGAGTGTGGAAGGCGAGGCGGTATACCAACAGGTTGACCGGATACGGGTATCCGCGGACTTTCGGGTACCGACCTGTACCAGCCAAGTGGGCGGGTTGCATTTTCAGTTACCGAAAGTTGACCGCGGATGGCTGCGTCAGCATGTCAAACCGGGGGGAGTTGCTCAGGCTTTTAGTTCTCTTCCTCAGTTGGTGCTCGCCAATTGTTCGGAAAACACCCGAAATGTGCGCTTACGGTTTATTCCCTTGAGCGAAGTGATGGACTCAACGGCGGGGCCCGCCACGTTATTGGTGGGGCAAGACAGTGAACAACAAACCGTCGGAGTTGGGTTTGTGATGCAGTATGACGCGGAAGGCTTTGGTCAACATCAACACGGCACGGTGCGTTGGGATGCAAAGCACCCCGTGGTACTGAGTAATCCGACCCCAACAACATGGACGGGGGAGTTACGCGAAGGCGTTCGGGTGTCATTACAAGTGTTTTACGCGCGGCCGGACAACGGTTTACCGATGGGAGCAGGGAACATCAGCGCCAAAGGGATGTATCAGGTGTCTTATGATTAAACGGATCGGATTATTCGGTATCGGGGTGACCTTCGTGATGGCCCGCGTGATGGGGGCGGAGACGTATTTGCCGGTACAGGACATCACGATAGGGGGCACGCTTGACGTCCCGGCGTGCGTGGTGAAACAGACATCATCACAACTCACGCTGAAGACGAAGGATGCGTCACCGAAACAGCCGCAGTTTGTGCATTTGAGTCAGTGTGATGTGGAAGCGGTTGATGTGGCATTTCGGACGACGCTGAAAGGGGAGCATGAACATTGGGGCGGACTCAATGTGCCAACACCCGATGGGAAGGCGCCGATCCCGACAAATCAGTGGCATTACCGAGTTTCACCGGCAGACGCGAGTACCGCGTCATCCATGGTATTGCAGCAGGGCGCGGATTTGGTGGCAGACACGCCACTTGCGGGTGATAAAACGCCCCGACGTTATTTTCGGTTAGACGGCACGCGTTATGCCTATACGGTGGCGCCAGAGGGCGGGCACACGGAGGCGGTGATGGCGTTTTGGGTATCATTACACCATGGGGAGCCGGGCATGATGGAGAGTGCCGAATTACTGGAAGGCGGATTCTCGGTTGAGTTGACGTATCGTTAGCTCAGCGTGAAAGCGAAAAAGTTACCTGGGTCGGTTAATGAAAATCGGCATGAATTCATTTTTCATGGCAGGGATGCTATGGCCCTAAAGCAGCGATGTGGAAGGAACATAAAAGGGATAAACAGTGTCATGCTGTTTAAGGCGGTATGACGGATATCACACATAAATGAAACAAACGGTGTGAATACACTCAATGGAAACGATGATGGAAAAGACGATGATGATGAAAAAACGTATTGGGTTGCTTGTGGGCAGCGCGTTACTGATGGGAAGCAGTGTCTCCGCGTTAGCGAACACGGCGGAATTTAGAACCCAAATTAGAGTGCTTAGTGCAGATGCGTGTGTGTTGAGTGTGGCGGCGCAGGGCGATACCGCTTGGGCACTGAATTGGGAAGAGCAGGACCGAACGGCGGGCACCAGTACCTTAACAGTGAAGGAAGGTGAACTGGGTGAGCCGCTGTTGGTGCGTGTGAAACTGACTGATGCATCGGGGGCTTCGTGTAGCTTAAACGGCATTAAGCTGGGCGCAACGGCGGCAACGACGGCGACGGCGACGGGCTTATTTAAAGCGGCGGTGGGCGAGGGTTTTTGGGAATACATGCCGACGCTAACAAAGCTAGAGACTTTTAGCACAGTGGCAGGGGCGGAAGCCGGAACCGCGGCAGCCAAGCTGCCGGCGAATACCGTGAAAGCGAAGTATGCGGCAGGTGAACACGTAATCTCTGAGACGGCACAGCACAATGCGAATACCGAGGTAACCGTAGAGGGGACAACACAGCGTTTTCTGGCATTAACGCATAACTACGTGAATGCAACGGGGATTACGCCATTCAATCTGGGGGGACAGGCGCAGGCGGTCACGCTGGAGTCAACGGCCGCGGAGCCAGTTAAGAGTGCCTTGATTGGCGTGGGGGCATTGGTGGCGAAGAATCCGGTGAATGCAGAAGGGCAAGCGGATTTTGCTTTGTTAGATACGGTAGAGAATGTGAACTTACCGTTTACTGTGACGGTGGAATTGCCATAAGCGATGGCAAGGTTATCTTAGTGTGAGTGGGGGACGTGTGATCTACTCAGACTTGGATGCTCATGGATAATAACTTGAGGGGAATCGAATGAAAACGGGTTTAAACAAGAAAGTGCCTGTCGTGGTGACATTGTTGGGGATGGGGCTGTTAAGTGGTCAAGGCGCAATGGCGGCTCCGGTCAATTTTAATGCGGGTATCGCTAAGGTAGAGGCCGCTTGTGCGTTTACGGTGGCGCAGACGGGTAACACCCAAGGCACCGCGACGTACATGAAGGGGAAGGATGAGGAGCCAGGTCAGTTGACGATAGTGAACGGTGAGCCGTCGACGGTCACCATCACGGCAAGCGGGGGAAGGTCGTGTGTGCTACCTAACTTGCGGGCAAAAACAGAGTATACAGGGGCAAATAAAATCGCGGGCGATGGCGGCGTTTATGGTATACCGACCCGCAGTGGAACGGGGTATTTTCCGGTGAATTTTGCACTGAGCAATGTGAGCGCCACATCGCGAGACGAGGGGGCCACTCCAATCCTGACAGTGACGGCTTCTAACGGACGGGCTATAAATCCAATAAATTATTCATATACTAACCTTCAGGAGCAGAAGGTGACTGATTCAACCAGATTTGCTCGATTTCATGAAGTCGAAAACCGTGTGAAACTCCCGCTTAAATGGAGTGGTACAGTTATCGGACAGGCTGCATACTCGCCGATAACATTGACTAATGGATATTCTCACTGGACTCTCCTCAACGAAGTTCAACGAAGCGTGGGATTTCTACCGGGCGGAAACGGGCTGACGTCTGTCTCGTTTGCAGTCAAACCTTTATTTGGTCTTGGACCATACAATTCAACCACCCATGTGTTGGATGACTCCACATTGGCTGAGGGTGAAGAGTTGAGCGCAACGGCCGTGATGACTATCACTGCCGTATAATGGTGTTTGACAACATTGAGTAGTGAATGACAAATACCCTCATCTTATAAGATGAGGGTATTTCGGTTAGCCGAAGGGGAAGTACTGACAGCGACGGCAGTGACAACGCTAACGCCGAGATAAGCGCAGGTGAGATCCTGTACACGATACTGTGTAAATGCCGTTTTCAGAAGTGGCCGTTTAGGCGGTCACCGAACGCGATAATGAAAATAGAGAATTTTCAATGACTGACTCAGTAAAAAAGATTGCCCCCGCAATTATTGTGTTTACAGCTTTGATGGAGAGTATGAGCGCGTTTGCCTCACAATCCAGTGAGATGAAACACGCGCCTACTGGCGTTATTCATTTTACAGGAGCGATTGTCGCCCCACCCTGTGTCGTTGAAACGGATGGACATCAAGTTGAAACTCAGTGTTGGCATGATAACGGTGAAAAAAAAACAGCGTCTATTGATGCCATTAAATTAGCAGGAAAAGAGATTCGATTACCCAATCATAAAGGCATCCAAACATTTAATTGGATTAATAAAGATAACCAGTTAGGTATTTACACTGTAATTTATGACTAATGCCGCCTTAGAGCATTACATCATTGTCATTTTATGGGCTACGAATACCTCCTCGGGGAGGTGGGTATTGAATACAGCATGAAAAAAGCCCAATATTGGCTGCTTTTCTGCAGAAAATGACAATTTAATTATCATCACAAAATAGAAAAGGCATTCACATTGAAAGAAATAAGTTTCGCCACCAAAGTTATTATTATCATTATTTACGCCCTATTAATGGTATTACCTATAATTCTATACTTATTTTGTTTCTAATATGAATTAGTCCATTCACAGGAAAAATGAAATAATCTGGGAAATTACATCAGAAGCATTTTGATATTTAGTCAACATTAAAGCACATGATTAAAATGTGAATGTCAATCACGACACTCATGGAGTGATACTCCCCAGTAAGACTGGAATATCGCATTTAACGAAGACGGCCAGTTAAATAATACACGCGATGAAAACACCGTTAATTTCAGCCTCAAGTCCCGTGTTCGCAGGATTCAATTATCCCTTTTTTACGATGAGGGGCCAATAAAAAGAAGGTAAACATGAAAACAGTATTTTGGGCACTGTTGCAAATAAAATGGAAGTACTAAGTTTTTGGCTCACCCTTATATTACAAACCAAAAGCGGCACTGTTGCAAATAAAGTAGTGTGATTGAGTTTTTCAACTCGAAATGTGCTACACACCAAAGGCTCGATTCACTAGACGCATTTCGCCTAGCGGCTGACCATAGTAAAAATGTTCAGCTTGACCTTTGCGAAGCGCACGCATCACCTCAATGCCTTTAATGGTCGCATGTGCCGTTTTAATGGATTTAAACCCTAAGGTGGGATTTATCACGCGCTTCAATTTTCCATGATCGCATTCAATGACATTATTGTGAAATTTGATTTGCCGATGCTCGACATGTGTAGGACATTTCCCTTCTCCTTTGAGCAGGTTAAGTGCTCGACCATACGGTGCGGCTTTATCTGTATTGATAACCCTAGGGATTTGCCATTTTTTAACGCGATTGAATATTTTTCTTAAAAACCGATAAGCCGCTTTGGTATTACGGCGTGGTGAGAGGTAAAATTCAAGGGTATGCCCCCGACTATCGACAGCTCGGTAAAGGTACGCCCATTTTCCATTCACTTTGATATACGTTTCGTCTAAATGCCAATTGTTGAGATCAGAGGAATTACACCAATACCAACGTAACCGCTTTTCTATTTCTGGCGCATACCGTTGAACCCAGCGATAGATTGTCGTGTGATCTACATTGACACCGCGCTCAGCCAACATTTCCTGAAGTTCTCGATAACTGATACCGTATTTGCAGTACCAACGCACAGCCCAAAGGATGATAAACCCGGTGAAATGACGACCTTTAAATGCATTCATGAGGTAAGCTTCCGTAGAGGGCTGGTTAACTTAGCATAATGGCTCATTCAAACTTTGCAACAGTGCCGTTGAGCAAGGGCCAATTATTGTTGAAGAAAGGCCAAAGCAGGTGAGGCATCGTGAGGGTGATATGTTGCCATTCGCAATCCGGCAAAATATGGCGCTGTTGGGCGATCCATTGTTCGGTACCTTTGAGACCACAGGCACTGCAGGCTTTAGATTTACAGGTTTGGCAAAAAAAGCGTGAATGGGAGCAATCAGGAGAAGAGCAGCAATAACGTCGAACGCCCATCGCACAGGTGCTACAGGCGAGCATCTTTTCGACACAGAGGAGTTGCCATTCATCGACGGGGTTGTTATCGATGAAGCGATCCCATCCGTCATCGTATTGAAATAGCAGTTTAGCGGGTCTGGGAATATACATAGAGCAGAGTATAAAAGACGAGACGGGCGTTGCCTAGAAATAGAGCGGCTCTGCCGCGATGCTCACGCCATCGGCGTGCTTATGTTCAATGCTCGCTGAATATGTGTGGGGACACAGGTCTGTCGGGAGCCGGATGCGGTAGTTCCGCACGTCCGGTTCTGAGGAGGGGGCTGTCTGGGTGACTGGACAGCTCTACTCACCCGAAACCCCAATTACCGGCCAACTGTTATGCTGCCGTTTTTAATGATGCTTATTAAAATAAATCAGAATGTGTTCCTGTACGCTCAAAACGTAATACATCATCTGTTATTTTATAGATAAGTAACCAGTCAGGGGCTATATGCGCATCTCTATAATCTTTGTAATTCCCCTGTAATGGATGATCTTTGTATGTAGCAGGAAGCGGCAATTTATCTTCAATTAAAAGTGTCATCAATATTTTTAATTTGGTCATATCTTTCTGGCGTTTTTGGGCTTTTTTCACATCCTTATGGAATTGACCTGAGTACTCTATTTCTCGATGTTTACTCATGCGTAATCAAATTCCTAATTGATTAAAAAGGTCGTTAGCATCTTTTGCTTTATGTACGTCAAGACCTACTTCGCTGTCGGCTATAACTTTAGCCGTCAGGCTATTAGGAGTTTGCATGCCAAAAGGTAATGCTTTTTCTTTAGCTACTTTAGTCAGCGTGATGCGAATTAAATCTGATACGGTTAGTCCCATTTCAGCAAGAACAGAAGCTGCTTCATTTTTCAGTTTTTCATCAACACGTGCACGAACAAAAGCATTTGCAGACATGGTTAAGTCCTCTGTAATTAAGTATATTTCAATTGTAGCTCATTTGAGCAACAATTGAAATATATCAAATAAGACATCCGAAATGGTTCGGTTTCGTACAGGTTATTTAAATGGTGTACTAAACTAGTGGTAATTTATTTCGTACATAGGTTATAATTCGGACATCTATTTAGTACGGATGATTTCATTATGTCACGAGTTTTTGCTTATTGCCGTGTATCAACACTGGAACAAAACACAGAAAACCAACGAAGGGAAATTGAGTCTGCAGGATTTAAGGTAGAACCTTATCGAATTATTGAAGAGCATATTAGTGGCTCTGTGGCAGCCGGTGATCGACCTGGTTTTTCACGTCTATTGGATAGAATGGAGCATGGTGATGTCCTGATTGTGACTAAGTTGGATCGTCTTGGCCGCAATGCAATTGATATGGCACTGTTGCAAATAAAGTAGTGTGATTGAGTTTTTCAACTCGAAATGTGCTACACACCAAAGGCTCGATTCACTAGACGCATTTCGCCTAGCGGCTGACCATAGTAAAAATGTTCAGCTTGACCTTTGCGAAGCGCACGCATCACCTCAATGCCTTTAATGGTCGCATGTGCCGTTTTAATGGATTTAAACCCTAAGGTGGGATTTATCACGCGCTTCAATTTTCCATGATCGCATTCAATGACATTATTGTGAAATTTGATTTGCCGATGCTCGACATGTGTAGGACATTTCCCTTCTCCTTTGAGCAGGTTAAGTGCTCGACCATACGGTGCGGCTTTATCTGTATTGATAACCCTAGGGATTTGCCATTTTTTAACGCGATTGAATATTTTTCTTAAAAACCGATAAGCCGCTTTGGTATTACGGCGTGGTGAGAGGTAAAATTCAAGGGTATGCCCCCGACTATCGACAGCTCGGTAAAGGTACGCCCATTTTCCATTCACTTTGATATACGTTTCGTCTAAATGCCAATTGTTGAGATCAGAGGAATTACACCAATACCAACGTAACCGCTTTTCTATTTCTGGCGCATACCGTTGAACCCAGCGATAGATTGTCGTGTGATCTACATTGACACCGCGCTCAGCCAACATTTCCTGAAGTTCTCGATAACTGATACCGTATTTGCAGTACCAACGCACAGCCCAAAGGATGATAAACCCGGTGAAATGACGACCTTTAAATGCATTCATGAGGTAAGCTTCCGTAGAGGGCTGGTTAACTTAGCATAATGGCTCATTCAAACTTTGCAACAGTGCCCTCTATCGTTGGGTTCAACATTATGCGCCACAATTGGACAAAAAACTTCGTTGGTATTGGCATAATTCAATCGGCGCCCGAACCTGGCATCTTGATGAAACTTACATAAAAATCAATGGAAAATGGGCGTATTTATACCGCGCCGTTGACAGTAAAGGGAATACACTGGATTTTTATCTCTTACCGCGTCGGAATACGAAAGCGGCTTACCGTTTTTTAAGTAAGCTCTTCAATCAGATGAAAAAAGGCAGTGCACTCAAAGTCATTAATACCGATAAAGCGGCCTCCTATGGCCGCGCTATCATGTTACTGAAAAAAGAGGGGAAGTGCTCAGCTGGCGTTGAACACCGACAGATAAAATATCGCAATAATGTCATTGAATGTGTTCATGGAAAATTGAAGCGGATCATCAATCCCACCTTAGGATTTAAATCCCTCAAAACGGCACATGCCACCATTAAGGGCATTGAGGCGATGCGAGCACTCCGAAAAGGCCAGGCTAAGCAATTTTATTATGGTCATCCCTTAGGGGAAGTGCGTCTAGTGAACAGAGCTTTTGGTTTGTAATATAAGGGTGAGCCAAAAACTTAGTACTTCCATTTTATTTGCAACAGTGCCCTGTTAGGGTGGACATTTCCCATGAATGCGTGCAGAGGTCGATTGCTGAGGGCAGATGTCGTCTTTTTGATTTAATCCCCCTAAGGTGGCACCTTGTAATGCGAAGCAGCCACTAAGTAAAAAGCAAAAGCCAAAGCAGCTGAATTTAAAATATGTCATAAGACCTCATTAAGTGAACTCGGGAAAATAAGTGAATACAAATACACGTTATCATCCCCTAAAACGAAGAGCTGTAGCTTAATGCGTGATGTATTCATGGTATTTAATTTACATTAAACCTAAATACAGTTAAACCAGAAATAAATCATGGCTTAATCTTTATTATATAGGAGCCACTTTTCGATATATAAAGAAGTTTGCCGCGTTAAAAGAGGAACTATTGCCTTTTCAGGGAGAATGGAAATGTTTAATCCGTAAGTTTAAGGCTAATTTAAGATTGATTTAAGTTAATTATACTATAGTGAACCGACGATATTAGATTTTCTTCTATTTTTCCTTGATGTAAACGATGAGTTGCCTTCTCTTAATGAGAGAAGGCATTTTTTTGTAGAAAATAATAAACCCCCTGCAATAAAATTTTGAGGCTTATTCGCGATTTAAACCATCGCGGCAATTAACCCTGCGGTTGAAGCATGTAATATCCAGCTGTTCGTACCATAACTGGTAGCAAAATTATCTTCAGAAAAATTTTGCAACAGTACCTTTTATTTCAATTTAATTATGATTAGGTCAGCTTATGCAAAAAAAATCATTGCCCTTTCTGTTTACCATGGGATTAGCGCTCTGTACACCGCCGATGATGGCGGAAACGCTATCGCGTGACATGAAAACACTCAGCGGTACCTTGCGCACCGTTGAACAATCTACTGACCCAGTACAACTTAAGGATGCACTGAACGTCATGCGTGCTGCGGCTCAGAAAGCGCAGGGGAAAACACCACGAAAACTGCGTGGTTATCCTCAGCAATCGCCAGAGATGCAGCAGTATCGGCATACCTATGACAGGTTAATTCAGCAAATTGACGAAGCGTTGATTTATGTGGAGCAAGGGCAAATTGATGATGCCAAAAAGGTGGTTAATAATCTCAAAATAACCCGAGATCTTGCTCATAAGACGTATCGCTAATTTCGGTGACTGTTTATATTCCTTATTATTTGGGATTTTCCTCTGAATTAACGAGTGAAGCGAACCAAATAAACGAATTAAATAGCCGTCTGGGTTGAATACCCTGAAAACGAATTACATGGGAGATAGTCATTCCCGGTGGCACTGTTGCAAAGTTTGAATGAGTCATTATGCTAAGTTAACCAGCCCTCTACGGAAACTTCCCTCATGAATGCATTCAAAGGTCGTCATTTCACCGGAATTATCATCCTCTGGGCTGTACGTTGGTACTGCAAGTACGGCATTAGTTACCGTGAGCTGCAGGAGATGCTGGCCGAGCGTGGCGTGAATGTGGACCACACAACACTCTATCGTTGGGTTCAACATTATGCGCCACAATTGGACAAAAAACTTCGTTGGTATTGGCATAATTCAATCGGTGCCCGAACCTGGCACCTTGATGAAACGGACATAAAAATCAATGGAAAATGGGCGTATTTATACCGCGCCGTTGACAGTAAAGGGAATACACTGGATTTTTATCTCTTACTGCGTCGGAATACGAAAGCGGCTTACCGTTTTTTAAGTAAACTCTTCAACCGGATGAAAAAAGGCAGTGCACTCAAAGTCATTAATACCGATAAAGCAGCCTCCTATGGCCGGGCTATCATGTTACTGAAAAAAGAGGGGAAGTGCCCAGCTGGCGTTGAACACCGACAGATAAAATATCGCAATAATGTCATTGAAAGTGATCACGGAAAATTGAAGCGGATCATCAATCCCACCTTAGGATTTAAATCCCTCAAAACGGCACATGCCACCATTAAGGGCATTGAGGCGATGCGAGCACTCCGGAAAGGCCAAGCTGAGCAATTTTATTATGGTCATCCCTTAGGGGAAGTGCGTCTAGTGAACAGAGCTTTTGGGGCACTGTTGCAAAGTTTGAATGAGCCATTATGCTAAGTTAACCAGCCCTCTACGGAAGCTTACCTCATGAATGCATTTAAAGGTCGTCATTTCACCGGGTTTATCATCCTTTGGGCTGTGCGTTGGTACTGCAAATACGGTATCAGTTATCGAGAACTTCAGGAAATGTTGGCTGAGCGCGGTGTCAATGTAGATCACACGACAATCTATCGCTGGGTTCAACGGTATGCGCCAGAAATAGAAAAGCGGTTACGTTGGTATTGGTGTAATTCCTCTGATCTCAACAATTGGCATTTAGACGAAACGTATATCAAAGTGAATGGAAAATGGGCGTACCTTTACCGAGCTGTCGATAGTCGGGGGCATACCCTTGAATTTTACCTCTCACCACGCCGTAATACCAAAGCGGCTTATCGGTTTTTAAGAAAAATATTCAATCGCGTTAAAAAATGGCAAATCCCTAGGGTTATCAATACAGATAAAGCCGCACCGTATGGTCGAGCACTTAACCTGCTCAAAGGAGAAGGGAAATGTCCTACACATGTCGAGCATCGGCAAATCAAATTTCACAATAATGTCATTGAATGCGATCATGGAAAATTGAAGCGCGTGATAAATCCCACCTTAGGGTTTAAATCCATTAAAACGGCACATGCGACCATTAAAGGCATTGAGGTGATGCGTGCGCTTCGCAAAGGTCAAGCTGAACATTTTTACTATGGTCAGCCGCTAGGCGAAATGCGTCTAGTGAATCGAGCCTTTGGTGTGTAGCACATTTCGAGTTGAAAAACTCAATCACACTACTTTATTTGCAACAGTGCCCAAGAAAGCGGTGTAAAGTTCGGGCGTCCAGCAAAGCTCAATGATGGGCTATGCAACGAGATCTATACCCGTAGAATGAATGGTTCAACGATTGGAGAGTTAGCCAAGGTATTTAAATTGGGTGAAGCCACAATTTATCGGGCACTGAATATGGCTAAACATAAGCAAGGTAATATAATTCAAGAACCAGAAGGATAACCTACTGAAATATAATAATTAATAAGAATACGTGGAACTTTTCGGTGAATTGGGCGCAATACCCCTAAATCTTTGAGCAGCTCAGTCGCGTAGGTTAAGCGAAATAAATCACTTTGGCTGGCAATATCACAACAACACGAACGCCATAAATATTCTAACCGCGATTTCATTTTTGAGGTCATTCACCGTTGTTGACCAAGGTTGATAAGCCATTTAAAATCATGGCCGACACAGCGATGAAACCGTTTTTGTTTCAGGACCGTTTGTAGCCAGCGAAGCAAATAAAGATTTTCAGACTGGACGTTTCGAGCCGCTTTTCCATCCGATTGGGCTAGTTTAAGCGCGCTAAAGCGGCAAAGGCTAATTTACCCAGCCAACGATTCTTTTCTTCAACGGTAATCGGGGAATTGAATGTCTTTGTCATACGATTCGTGATTGTTGTTTAGCCAGTTTTTGAATGCGTTTCAATGTATCAGCGACATCCGATTCCGTGACAATCCCGTTCGGTTGACTGTCTTTATCATAGCATACCGCGCCAGGCATAATGGTGGTGCGGTATTTAACACTGTGGCTAATGACCGCAAGGCTGCGTTTCAATTTTTTAGTCGAAATTGGCAATTCACGTACCTTTTTATCGGCAAACAAGGTTTCACGTATGCCAACAGTCATCGGTCGAAGTTGTTCATTGGGAAAAAGGTGTGGCCAATATTCTGATAGGTTCGCGATAGCCACCTCTAACGGGAGATGTTGTTTCGGTGGCGTAGGGGGAATGACTTTTTTCTCTAATGGAGTGACAACCGTGTCCTTTTTTTTTCGCAGGTGGAGGTGTGCCCTTTTTAGAAGGTTGAGTTGGCGTTGTTTTGGCGGGTTTATTCGGTTTACGTTGTGTATTGACCACAACCTGTTTACGGCGACGTTGAATAACAGGATCCGCACTTTCCGCGACATTTTCCGTCGTGGGGCGTTTTATCGTCAGTGTTTTGCGTTCCATTTCAACCTCACACCAAAATTGTGTTTATTCTCAATACATTAATAACCAGAGTATCACGAAATTTAACCGAAATCACCCGCCCGTAGGGCTGTAGACGGCAAACGTTGTGACAGAGAACGGTATTAGGTGAGAGCCGTCGAGACCCGCGTTAGCGGTTACAGAGCGTTTAATTCCCCCTATCGCCCCCTGCGCTGGTTGAGCCTTGCGTAATTAAAACCATTATTATGTTTTTTGCCCCTTTGTAAAACGCAGTGAGATGGGCGAGAGGCGTAGCCTCGATGAACGGCTGTAGCTGCGCGTAAAGGTGGCCATAGGCCAGCTTTACGGGGGCAATGGCACTATTCTGACACCATTATCTGAGCGACCGCCATGTATGGCGTGTAAGCGAAGGCTTTATTGGGTTTATTTCTTTAGAGTGTGCGGCTTGAAAAAGCAGAGCCGCAACTCCTTTTATTTAAAAGGACGTTTAGTTCGGAATCTAAAAACGAATTTAACAATAAAACACCAAACTGATTCGAAGTTAATTGCAGAGAATAAATGCATTCGAAGTTAATAGGGTAAATATCACACTAAAATAGTCGAGCTGTCATCGTCGAGATGAATGCAGAGATTGAATCAACGAATTTCCTGTTCAAAAAAATAAGCTTTACAGATTTAGGGCGAACGAGACCACCGCCAGTCAAGGCGGTAAATTTAGGGGGATGAATTACGAGTCGGGCAAGTGTTCCAAGTAATGCAGGTAGAGTGCCTGTCCTTGAATACTCGGATACTAGGCTTTCATTTGTCGCTCAAAGGCAATGACTGCCGCAATAGGCTGTGTCACCTTCCAGGCTTCAAAACGACGCCATGCGGCGTGTTCTGCGCTTTCAGGTGCTTCCAAACTTTTGGCTAAGGCTTTCTTTTCTTTCAGGGCCTTGGCTAAATGTTTCTTCTCTTGTTTAAGCGCTTCATCCTTCCCAATCACGAGGGTTTTGAGTTTATTGAGCAGGTTGCGAAGTTTATGTTTAGTCTCCAGTGACGCCACGTTCGCGCGGGCAAGCCGCAAAACATGTTGGGCGTAGCGTTTTTGGTAACTCTCTTTTAATCCCTGTTTTTCCATCCAGCGGCTAAAGCTGGACACGACTTCGCGCAGTTCCGATGCAGAAAACCCGAGTCCATGGAAAAACTCCGGACGAATCCAAATGCGCATCGCTTTGTATTGTTTGGCTTCAACATCAAAATCGCGGTCAATCACAATGAGGTTAGCTTGTTCCCAGTCGCGCAGCGCATGCAATATCGGGTCGTAACTTTTACGGCCACTGTCATAGCGATACAGTTGACCGCACAATTCCGCCAACTTCTCCACCGAGCACATCACTTCAAACAGGGCATCACTTTCGGGGTTATAATCGGCGAACTCAATCATGGCCATCGGCGAGGGCATCAAAGGTCTCTCGACGCTCTGAACGCACGGATATCCGTTGTTTTCGGCTATAACGCAGTTGGTAAATATGAGGGTTTCGGTTCCAATCGTGACGCTTTAACGCCGCCGCAAAGCGGCGTACAGGCACTAAATTCGGTAATTGCCCTAAAAATTTTGGCGCATAATGCCGATGGATTTTACCGATGGAACAAGGAATTGCAGGAATTGAGATCCCATTAGTCATGTCTCTCCGCACTTATGTTGTACGGAAGGAGTTGAATTTTTTTGCACATAATTCTATACTCCCCGCTAGGAGTTCAACATTACCCCTAGCGGAATTGCTCTGATGACCCCTGATAATCTTTCCTCGCACCGCCAAGTATGAAGAAGATTACAGGGGTTTTCTATTTGGGTTCACAGCACATTTCGTGTGTTACATCCCATTTCTTGCCACCTTTCGGCGTGGCGACCACTAAGTTCACATCAATTGTCGGCTAATTTAGCACTCTATGCGCATTCAAGCAACGTCTTCACGATAAAGACGTGATTTATTCACAATAATTTGTGATAAAACTTGAGGTTCGACGCGAGAGAAAACTAAATAGAACTGGCGGAAATAGCCAACAATCAATGCGGGGATTTGCGGTGTTTAGCAAGTCCAGCAAGATACCAAGCAAGTGCCTCCCCATTATAAGAAATCACCTTCAGTGTTACCAAGTTCGCAATATGCGCTTCGACAGTGTGTGCCTGGGCTGCACCTACGATATTGATTAAACGTCGACGCAACCCCGTAAGCTGTTTCGGAAAACCGTTGTTACGTTGAAAAAAGGGCATTTTAAGCATTTTTTTGGTCTCATTGAGTGAAAGTGTCACTTTTTGCTTGGTTTGGATGCACTCTTGCAAGGTACATGATCGCTCGAGTTGTTTTACCGTACTGACTAAGAGGGCGAACCCTTTGTCGTTACTAAATACGGTAAAATGGCACGTTTTATCTGCTTGTTCGTGTGCTTGCCCTAAATACCAGGCAAGGTGAAAATCCACATTATTCTGACTGACTTGGCTTACTTTAATGATGTTGAGAATATAGCGGCGGTTGTTTGTACGGGTAATTTGAGATTGGCTTGCTTGGGGACTGCAAAAATAAAGACTTGCTGATACTGCTCAAACGCTATTGACTCTAAATGCGGGACATTCTCTAAATCAATAAACGCCCATTGGTTTTTTTCTGATATAACTGGTTCTTTCATAGATAATTAACATCCTTAATCACCAAATTCGCGATCGCGGGATTTTTCTATCACGATTTCACGCTCTTGTTGGCGCAAGATATCCCGTTGTTGTTGCTGATGTTCACGCTCAAACTGAACTGCCTTTTCAATGACACGCTCTTTCGCCTCCATGAAGTCATGTTCGCCTTTCAGTAAGCTGTCACGCTCTTGAGCCATCACCTGTTTCAATTCCTCCTCGTTAAACTCAGGGGTTTTAGACTCACTACTGGTTTGCTGGCGCAGGGCAGCTTCAGCCTCTTTTAAGGCCTTATCCATCGCCTGCTCCTCAGGGGTTTGCAGGGATTTCGGGCCACTGTCTGCTTTATCGGTTTGCGCGGCATTCGGGTTCGCATAGGCGTTATCCACTTCCCCTTGCGTGATTTTCTCAATCATGGCAGTGTGTAACCGTTCATCAGGATTGAGCTGTACCACCACACCCTGTTCGAGTTGCTGTGCCATCGTCTCAAAGGCTGCATCCAGACTGTTTACAATCATGGTTTGTCCGTTTTGACTAGGTTTCACCACAATAAATTGTGCCTGTTCGCTCCCCAGTAAACGCCCTTCAGCTCGAAGTCCTTGCAATTTATCACCGTCAAGTTCAATCGCTTGTAACACCGTACCTTGAGCTTTACCGTGGACATCGTAAGCCGGCCACGCGACATGCGGTTCGGGATGCTTAGTGGACGGATAAACAAACTTCCCTTCATGGGTGTCACCCAATCCCATTTGACGGCTTAATGCTCGTCCTATTGCCGTCTCATTGAGCGGCTGCGCCCGTTCAAACAGTTGATTACCGACGTTAGCCGCGTAGTCTTGTTCGGCCAGCAAAACATCGTGGGCGGTCTTCCGGTTCCCCGGATTTTTAATTGCGCTCGTCCATTTATCCAAATCATCACTGTAGGTTTGCACATGGGCTTTTGTTCGGGATAGAGCCACGTATGCATCGCGCAAGGTTGCCAGAGAGCGTCGGCCTCCTGCCACGCCACCAAGGACAATCACAAACTGACTGCTCGCCCCTTGGGCTTTGTGTGCCGTACCGGCATAGCCGTAATCCAGATGTTGGTCAGTCAATGCCCTATTCGGGTCAAGCTCACGTGACTCATCGCCCTTGGTAATCGTGATTTTTCCATTTTCGCTGACTTCACTGACCGTCCAGTCACTGTTCATCACGCGTCCGCGCTCTTTGTCGGTACGGGTAAAGCTAATTTTCTCGCCAACCGCGATATGACGGCTTTCTTGGCGGTAAATACCGATATCCCGTAAGCTACTTTCAAAAGCCGAGAGTAAATACCCTTTACCTTCTTCATCAACCAGGGTCACAACCCCCTCACTCACTCCCGTCTCTGTCACCGCAATTCGATAGTACTGCTCTTGAATGAGAGCAATCTTACCGACATGTGTCGCCATCCCAACCGTTGAGAGCAAGGCTTCGGTGCGCGTACTTTCACGCACCAGTATCGGGATAGTGTTTCCGCCTTGCAATTGCCCCTGATCGAGTAAGATTTGATGAATGCCGCCGTTAAGCGCATCTTTATCACGGTTAGTTTGCACCACAATAAGTGTCTCTTTTTGCGCCTCTACAGTTCGCCCGAGATAATCGACGAGAATATGATTAAGAACCCTATCCCCCGAGTGTATGACTGACTGTTCAGGTAATTCTGCATCGGCACGGCGCGGAACCACATCAGGCGTCACGCTATTCATCGTGTCGATAGCAGTTTGAATATTGCCTGCTATAATGGCTTCAATGGCCGGACGAAGTTCGGGTCTTTGCCGAACAATTTCTTTCATAATGGCGGTATCAAGGGTTGAGCGTTCTTGCGCAAGCGCAAAGGGCGTACCACGGTCCACCGATAATAGCTGGGCCGTATCCCCACTGAGCACGCTTCGCCCCCCGCCATGCGCGATGATTTGCAAAACTTCACTTAAATTTCGGTTGCCGACCATAGAGCTTTCATCGACTAAAAATAGCGTATTTTTAAAATCGAGCGTTTCGCCTTGTTGTTGGCGTTGATTCGCATCCATCAAAAAGGCATGCAAGGTTTGTGCTTTCACACCGACATCGGCCATTTCCCCAACGGCACGGTGCGTGGGCGCAAGGCCTATCACTTCAGGTCGCTGCGCTGCTGGGAGGGTATCCAACGCCTTGAGAACGGCAGTGAATTGCGTGGTTTTCCCTACCCCGGCATAGCCTTGGATACCGACAAATTGGTCACGACTGCCTAAAATCAGCTCAGTTGCTGCTTTTTGTCCCGAGGTTAATCCGTCCAGTTGCGCCTCTGGCACAGACGCCATCAACGGCGTTTGTGTGTCTTTGCCCGCTAAAATCGTTGTGAGGATTTGTTTTTCCATCTCCCACGTACTGGCGACCACATAATGTTGTTGGGCTGCCCCCTTGCCACTGCTCACGGGGATGATGGCTTTTTGGGAAACTAAGCGGTCAAAAGCGTTTCCCACCGATTGACTGTCAAGCGAAGGGTGTAACGGTAACGCTTTGGCAATCGCATCGATGCGCGAGAAAAAAACCTGACTCTCTTGCGCTAACTCCATGCCTTGTTGCAAGGCTTTTTCGGGTTTAGACCATAACGCGTGAGCCGCCTTATCAGCGGCTTGCTCAATGGCTTTCGCATCCTGCCCCTCAATCCCTGCTAACTGTCGCGCTTGCTGATAGACAGGCGAACGCGATAAACGACGCTCGGTTTCCATCTTATCCAGTGGCGTATACACCGTAATATGCTCACCACTGCGGGCAGCCGTATTGAGTAAGGTGGGCTGCGTATCACGCGCAGATGCGGCCAATAACACCGTACCGGTATCGTTAGCCTGTTGTCCTGGCGCAGTAACATAGCCGTAATCGGCTTTGACACCGCCCCTCACATCAATACGGTGCGTTTTGCCGTTGAAATTAACCATTATGGCGTTTGGCATAAAACCGGAAACCGTGACAGCGTCACGTGCAGAGAGTTTATTTTGCTTCGCCAGTATCGTTAACTGCTCGCCTTGCTTGATGTCCATCGTTTGGCGTTGATAGGCACTCCATTGGCCATCAAATTGCTGTGGCTTCATCACCTGTTTTTGCCCTTGGTCATCGAGCAACGTGACCGAACGGGTTTCAGGCGTCACACGGTCAATGGTGTAACGTTCAACTTCTTTTTTGTCCGCATTCCAACGCTCCATCACCATGCCTTCACGGTAGCTGTCGATTTGCTTGCGTGAATGGCTGTCGAGCCACACGGGCTTAAGCTGGGTAACGGTGACCGTGTTCTCACTGAGCATCCCACGTTCGGTGAGGGTCTGACGGATGGTATCAGTGACAATCTTTTGCTCCCGAACCCCACTCACTTGTGCAACTACCGGTTTCATGTCGCTGTGCAACTGCGCATAATCTGCAGCCAGCGTCGCATAACGGTGATTTTTATCGGGAATATGGGCGGTTTTTACTGTCACAATGGATGACAACTCACCTTGAAAACGTGACACTCCTGCATCTTGCAACGTCGCCAATACGTTTCCCGTGCCTTTGCGCCCACCACTGTCCATCATGAGCACTTGCACATTGGCAGATTGAGCGCTTTCAAGTAGGGATAAGGCGGATTTCAGTGACAGTTTTTCCGCATTAGCAACCACCAAGGTACTGTTGGGTTTAAGCGGTTGACCATCACCCAAGGTCATTTTTGGCACAGTAGCAAAGCGATTATCCGTGGTAAAAGCTTTTGCACTCGTTGTATCGAGCGTCATCACGGCAACGTCACGTCCTTGCGATTGCGCCATCGTAACACCGTCTAATACCCCGTCTCGTTGTGCTTTACCGAGCCCTTGGCTCGTGACAATCGCAATACTGGGTAAGGTATCTGCCACTTTTTCCATCAAGGGAGTGAGGGTTTCTGTCCGCGCCTGAAAACTGACGGTGCGGTTATGTTGCTTCATGTCGGTGGCAATTTGTTGCAGCTTCAGCTCGTCCATCAAATGAATGGACGAGGTAAATAGCCCTTTTTTCTCATCCAGTGGAATAAGTTGACGCTGTTCAATCGCCACTTCAATCGCTTCACGTACCTGCGCTATCATGCCCGCACGGGCTTCCAATCCCCCAAGGGTTTTAGCCAACACTTGGCTGTAAGTCATGCTGAGCTGCTTATCACTGAGTAACGCAATCGCATCGGTGACAGCGCGGGTAATATCGGGCTGTATATCCCGAGAGGTATCGCCCATCTGGCCTTTGGCAAGGCGCTGCTCGGCTTCAGCGTAAAACGCTTTACGTTCTTCAGGGCCAAAGCCATTTTTATCCAAGCGGGCAAACCAGTCGGTCAACAACTCGCTTTTTTCAGGGGTTGTTTTGGCTTGACGAGTATCGAGCGCTGCCACATCACGGGATTTCAGTGAGGCTTCATGCCCCACCGCATCCATGATTTGAGCATGGCGCTGAGAAAAAGGCACAACCGGCACACCCACAATTTCCCATAACCCATTTTTTCCCGTTTCATGGGTTTGCATACCAAAGCTTTCGACTCGCTCACGTAAAGCATGGCGGTAGATTTGGCCAAGTGATACTTGTAATGCATAAACGGCTTCGCTGAAGCCGCTTTTTTGTTGTGTATCACTGGATAACGTGCGCCATTCGCCATTGTGCTCAGTCATGTTCATCACTATGGCATGCGTATGGACTAAGGGGTCGTGCTCGCGGGAGGTATCGTGGTTAAATGCCGCAATCACCAGATTTTTGGTCATTTCCAACGACGTTTTGCCCTCAACCATTACCCGTGTTGAGGCTAGACTCTCCACTTCCTTTAGGGCGACCTCGACGGCATAGTTATGAGCCTCAATCATGCGCTTGTCGCCCAGAACTAGCCCTAATACCGAGACACTTTTGGGTGCCGAAAACGTTAAATCTTGCCCTTCGCGGTGGACGTTTTTACCATTTTCCATGCGCTCTAGACTTTGCCCATTGGGTAAGCGCCCCTCCAAGATTTCACCCAGTTGATCTTTGGTCACTTCCCCCGTCATGCCAAGTGATTTAGCTCCTTCGCCCATCCAGCGGGCTTCTAGGTTGCCTAAAAAATAGTAATTGTCTTCATGGGTATAATAATTGGCCGCATTATTCGCAATCGGTGCAACAGTGAGCATTACCACACCTCCGGTTCGTCATGAGTGGTATTCTCGTGCTTGTTTTGTGTATGAGACGGCGCGATATGCGTGAGAATTTCATTTTCTTCCTGCCGCATACGCATGTAATTGTCATACATATCCTGTGGGTTTTCTTCTGGCTCGGTGACTGGGCCTAACACTTCCCCCGTTTCGGTGTTGACTTTAAGTCCTTCCATCATCACTTCACGGCCACTTGTCGTATTCGCACTGGTTAAAGGCGCGCTCGGCGCCTCACTCGTAGCGGTGTTAAGTGGTGCAGTGGCGGGCATAACCGCGGCAGCAGGCTGTGACACACCGGTTGAAGTCGTATTTATTACCGCATTTTCTACCGTCGAGGTGGCACTCACCTCAGCCGGAATATCAACAGGTTCGCCACTAATCAATCCATCAATGAAACGTCCCACATTGTCGGGTAAGGTGTCGTGCCGAAGTCTCAACTCAATTTCCGTTTCAATTTCTTGGTCTAAACTGTCATTGATGTTACGCGGGGTAAATTCAGCGGCCACGGGTTTGATTTTTTCATAACGCATGGCTTGTCTCACCACGGGATATTGACCCGGCAAGGTTATGTAGCAGGTCAAATCAGGTAAAGATTGAACATCGGAGTAGTTCACCAAATCACTGTCTTCTTGCTGCTTACTGAAGGACACCCCATCCCGCACGGTTTCTTTCCCGTAGCTGTATTGCTCATTGAACCGCCTGATCCGCTCCTGCCCGAGTTGGTCGCGAACCCATTTCGCGACACTTTCATCCGGTGAACGAAAGAAAAAACGGGAGTTGAGTAAATCCATCATGGCGTCGGCATAATCTCGACCGTAGGTGTAATCCAATTGGGGTTTATTCTGAAAGCCCAGCGTAAAACAGCCCCCAAACTTACGGGCTTCCGACAGCACCTGCGGTAACTCCGGCAACTTATGCAAAGAGGCCAGCTCATCATAGATAAACCACACGCGCCGCTCTGGATTCTCACCCATTTCCAGCAAACAGTTCGCCGCTTGCGCTAACCACATGGAAATCAGGGGTTTTAAAGATTCATGCTGACGCGCATTACTGGTGATCCACAACCAACCATGGCGTTCTTTCGGTTCATTGACGGTTTTCATCCACTCACGGATAGCAAACGGGGCTTTACCATTACGTTCAATCCCTTGAAGGTAACGCAAGGCCTTAACATAGTTGGTCAATACGCCTCGAATCGAAATCGCGGTTTTTTCCACTTTTTCTTCCATCAAGTTACTGGCTTCCGTGCCCGCCACATACGCACGTAACGTTTTAAGGTCGATGGCCAGTAACGTTCGCAACAACTTGTTATAACTGCGCTTCGGGTCACCACTCAACTTTGCGGCCACCGCCGTAAAGATGGTGCGTGCTGAGCCTGTCCAAAAGGGATCTTCTGAGGTACTTTGGGGAATAAGTGTGTTTGCCATACTGTCAAAATCTGGGGTAGTTAAACATTCCCGCCACAGATCCCAATTTTCACACCGTTCATCTAAGGGATTGAGTAATTTGTCGATATTTTCGTTGTAATGCTTTTTCACTAACGAGCAGCCTTTATCGAACACAATCACCATATCACCCCGCTGACGCAGTTGAATTAATAGCTTATTAATCGCATTGGATTTCCCTGATCCTGGTGTTCCGTGCATCAAGATATTTTGCACTTCACTGTTCAGCTTCAGTGGTAATCCATCAAAGGTAATTGAGGAAGCCTCTCGGCGGGCGTGAAGCATATTTCGGACAGATTTGACATCCTCGGTGAGGGTTCGCCCGCCGATAACATCATTATGGGCTTGGCGCTGACCCAGTCGGTGTAAAAAGCGGTAGATAATAAAGGCCAATCCAATCACTAAAATACAGGCCCATAACAAAGATAAGCCCAACTCTTGCAAGACAATGTTCCCGGCATAGATCATGTAATCGTCTTTAAGAATGGCTTCGGAGGTAAAACGATAGAGTTGTCCATCAAAACTGACGTCATAAATCGGGGGAACGCGATAAAGAGCTTGTTCCCCGCCAGACATAAAATAGAGCCACCAATATAAGCCCCCATTTTTTATTTCCTGAAAGGGAACTTTGAAATAAAAAATAATAGGGAAAAATATTAGAAAAAATAGAATAAGCCAAAAAGAGATCCTTTTATTCACTTGCATGAACATGCCCAGCATATAGCTAAAGACCTGCCCACCTTGCGTAATATACTTGGTTGAACTCATAATAAGAACACTCCGTCGGAATAACGAATAGAGAATAAATAAGAAGGGATGAATAATTCGATGTTATTGTATTAATATATCATCGACTGACTGTTGAGATTTAAGCGCACAAAATGTTATTCCTTGCTCTCGACTCAAATTGTTCATTTTAATATATTCAGGAATATCGACCCTTATCTTTTCTGAACTCAATTTATTGAGTTCAGAAAACACGCGGTCTAACTTAGGTGAGAGAATACCCAAGTAATTTAAATATTGACTCACGTTTTTTTGATTGGATTGACTCGGATTTTGATAGCCAACAACATATTGACCACAGCCAACAATAACATCGCGTTGAGCAAGATAACGTAACGACCCGTCATTTTTTCCATTCATAGCATGAACAAAAGAAAATTGAGTCACAAAAAATAAAGATAAAGCAACCCCCACTTTATTCAGTGTTGATTTTTTCATATAAACCTCAAATTAGTATTTGATATAAAACGTAGGCAGGATTAATTCAATCATTGATTATTTTGTGCGGGACAGCTCTTGTAATTCAATACAACAAACACAGTGTTTCACACCCGGTAGTACCATTCGTCGAGCCAGTGGAATATGCTCTCCACATTCCACACAGACCTCGGCACTTTGACCTTGATACTGAGCACGTTGACTCAATCGTAAAGACAGCAAAAAATCACTCTCAGCTTGAGAGACATCAATTTCATCAGCCATAAATCACCACAAAAAAGGAGACACACTATTCCCCTGAAAAATTCATTATTTAGGGGAATAGTGTGTAAACAAACGAAGTGCGTTAGAACACCACTGAATGACGCTAAAGCAACAAACTCTTAGAGGATATTTGAAATGGATTTAGCCAATTGCTGTTCTAATACAGGTTTTGCTTCTTCAAATTTGAGATTCACTTTATTCGCATTAGACACAACCCGGGTCTGGTATTTATGGCGATCACCCTCTTCTTGGCTGGTTTGTATTTTCGAGCCAGACGTACCTTGTTTAAGTTTTGCAACATTCGTTGTCGTCACATTGGCTTTTGTTTTTTCAGAAATTTGAACATCGGTGATCATTGAGTAATTAATATCTTCAACAAGGCTATCTGCCGCCATTCCAATCAGTCCCGAGGCTAACCCTACACCCAGTGCAGTCCCCGTTGAACTTGTATTAAACGCGGCAATACCGCCCCCTATCGCCGCGCCTAATGCTGCACCTTGATAGCCTTGATTTAAGAAGCTTTGTGCTTCCCTCAGGTCCATTTTATCGGCTTTAAGCACATTCACCTGTATCCAGTAATATGCTTCATCTGGTGAGGTTGTCACAACATAGCCTTTACTCTTAACCTCATTCGCAATTTGAGATTGTAATCCACTCATATCTTTATCAGAGGTATTTTTGATTTGAAGGTATACTGTTTTTTGATTTGACGGTTCGAGCCAAACCGTTTCACTCATTTGCGTATTCACCTCCAAATTTCTTTTTTTAATAGCGGTACTCATTGCACCACAACCTGTCAATAAAAATACACCTAAAATTAGTGGAACTATAACCTGCATTCTTTTCATAAAATAAAGACCTTATCTTTTTATCTATATTGAACGATAACTTATACACTACAACTTAAGTCAAATAAAATAATCATTAATCTCTTCGTGAACAATATCAAAGAAAAAAAGAATAATGATCCAAAATTTATAACGAAAGAAAAGAAGAAATAGGATAAATAAAACTGACTATTTCTTATCTTCTTTTATTTCCACGGTAGGAGGCCATGTTGTTTTTAATTCAACACGCTCTTTTAATTGGTCATGGTCAGGTATTAAATTTTGTTCTTCTTTTTCTCGTTCAAGTCCAATACGATGTTTTTCTTTCGCTTGCTCATGCTCACGCTCCAATTGTGTATATTTTTGTTGGACAGGTTGTTTTCCGGTTTCAATTTCCCGCTCGGTTAATTGAATAGTGCCTTTTGTTTGTTCATGATTGCTCTTCACGGTATCCCCTATACCCTGTTTAATACCTGCACCTTGAGTTAATCCATGAATAATTTCATTATTGGCGTCATGTTGCTCCCGTATATTTCCTTCAGACATTCCCTTAATATCGGTGCCAATATTGTCCATTTTTTCAATTTTACCGTAATTCTTAGCATAATTAGCTTCTAAATTCGGCAAAATACTGCCATTGACAAACTGTTGTGCTAATTCATCTCTCTCTTTCGCAATCATAGGGTCGCTCGTGTTACTCAGTAATATATCTGCACGGTCTGGCGCTTGTTGCCTAACATAACTGGCAAACTGCTGATCAAACACATTATCAATTTGTGCACTGTTATTTTCTGCCCAGCTCGCCATATCACTGTATTCTTGGCTTTTCGTTTTATTCAACGCATATTGCTCATGATAGTTGTCAGCAATATTTAACGCGGCAGCAAATTGCTGGATGTTCGAGTTGGCTTCATTATCATTTGAGCTAGATCCGGTTGTGAAGCTTATACGGTCAAAGTAATCTCTTGCCTCCCTAAATTGTTGTTGTAACTGTGCATTTTTATCATAACGGTTATCATTGCTTTCATTACTGCTTTCCTGTGTACCATGGGACGATCCTGTTGAGCCAGAGACATTGGCATCACCATATACACCACCTTTTATACCTGTTAATCCACTTAGCGGTAGACCCGCCTCGCCTTTGGTTCCAGCCGTCACGGTTCCTTTTGACGTTTTATCCATTAATTCGGAATATGCGGCTTTCGTGCTTAACCCATTGGCTTTACCGTAAACTTCAGCAATCCCCCAAATTTTATCTAAGGCTTTATTGTGACTCACACCTTCGCTTCCATCGCTTTGTGCTGATAAGGTCATACTATTACCATTTTGAGTTTGGAATTGGGATAACATACTCCAACTACTGTTCACCGCATGTTGATTCATTTTTTGCGCGCTGGACGCATTCACCTCTGCATGGCGAGCACTTTGATTCAGTGAACTCACCATGGCTTGACTACCTTTAATGGAAATTGGCAATCGCGACATCGCCCCACTGGTATCAACCACTTCTTGCCCGTTACTGGTTAAGGTACTGGTTGCCCCGCTCGATAACTGCCTAGTCATTTGACCATCGCGGAAGCTGGCATTAGTGTCCCACTTATTCCCAGATACATTACTGGTTTGCATGTTATTAAATGACCAGTTGCCGTCCGCCGCTTGTGAGGACGTTGCGGTAGCAGAGCTGTTAATCGCCGTTCCCAAGTAATTCCCTGCTTGAGCAATGGCCGGGCCTAACCCTTTGACTATCGCAATGGCAATGAAAGGGATAGAAATTGATAACCAACCGGCAATGAGCCCAATATCACTGTGCATCTGCTGAATACTGGCTTGGTTCGCCAAGTTAAAATCCATGCCGCCTGTTTTGCCCCGCAAATAAAAACTGGTGGCATAGTTCAATATCGCGAACATCGGCGGCCACGATTGCAGATAGATAATCGACATAATGTAGTTAAACATCATACGACCCGTTAGGGTATGAATCACGGCTAACAGGATAAAAATCGGAAATAGTGCAATCACTAACGACAACAGAATGGTATTAAGGATAGGCACAAACGCCACGGCCACCTGTGACGACGTCGCCCAACTGAGTCGCATTTTATTGTACGACGACGTTGATGCCAGATTCACCAAACTGGCAGTATCACCACTTTGTGCACTGTAACCCCCAATCCCTTGTTTTAAGGCATTCATCACCACGGAAGAGCGCATAAGCTGACTGGCCGTTTCACCACCCTGATAATAAAAGTTGTAACTGTCTCCCAACATCGCGGCATACAACACATTCGCATCAGGACGGCCACCAAAGATTTGTTTTACGGTGTAGTTCCAGGTTTTACCGCCCGTGGTGGTGTCCAAGTTTAACTTCGGCATCAACACATGACGCGCCATGTCTTCACAAGTCCAAAACCCACTTTGAGCCACGCCATTGGAGCCAACAGCAGCACTGTTACCATTCGGCACGATAATGCCGCGAAGGGGACTCGGCTTTTGAAAAATCAACGTATACGGGTCACGGCTGTTCATCAGCTCTTGGAAGGAGTATTTATGGTTAATCAAAATATCCCCAATCACGCAGTTTTTGGTGTAAAGCCCCATCAACTCAGCTAAATCCCCGTCCACGGACAAAATATCGCTGACATTGCCGACCAAATCCGCCCCAAATAACATGCCCGTCTTACTGTAGGTCATCGCGTCGGGCGTATGAAACACCGTTTCATACGCTTCCGTTAAACTGGTGCCTATCGAGGTAATAAACCGTGCCGGTACGGCCAATCCCACCGGAACGTTGTCAACTAAGTACACTCCCGTCGGATTGGTGCGGTCAATAATGTGTACCGTGTGTTTAGGGACTAACAAGATACTCGACATTATCACCATCACTGCCACAAACTTCAGTAGCTCCTTGGGGTCATGGGCTTTCATAAACGAGACCATCACGGCAACACCGGATAAGGTCAATGCAATTCGGTACATGGAGGTCCAACTGTCTGAACCAATGAGGGCAGCAACACCATTGAACACATTCATCATGTATTCACCGCCGCCCAAGACATACACAGTATCAATGGTCGCCATTGGGGCTATCCTTTTTTCTCCGGGTTAACAATGTGGAAACGGTAGTTTTGCTGAAACCGCTCTTGCAACTGACTGGAGGTTTGCTGACGTAAAAAACTCATTTGTCGCTCCAATTCAATCAACACATTCGCTTTGGTATTGACCATCTGCTGCAAGGATTCCAGTTGGCGTGAGGCTTCGGACACGTTTTCACGTAAGATTTTTAACGGCTCTTCCGGGTAGTTACGACTCCCCATGGCGACTTTCGCTTGGTCAATCAGTTCCTGCAGGTACTGCAGTAAAATGTCGTAAGCAATGTAGTCTGCTAAGGCAGGCAATAAACTGGCTTTAATATTGAGCTGCATCGGGTCAACCAGATAGCGCAGAATGGGGATCGAGGTGCTTTGAATAAAACCTTTTTCTTTAGGAGATAACGCCGTATCACTGCTTAATTTGCCTTGGATTTGTTCAACCATCGATTTCGTCATGGCATTGAGGCCATTTTTTCTATCGATGGTGATTTTTTTTGTGCGAATATCGAGACAATCGACCGCCGATACACAGCCCTCTAGCGTAATTGTTCCGCCCTCCATTAAGGCTTTGATAATGTCTTGGCGGTTAACTTTAGGAATTAAGGCTTTCACATTGCCTTTGGCATCGAATATCAGCGTCCCTGTTAAGTTCATCACTAATTCTTTGAGTTCTGTGTCATTTTTCAAGAAATCATTTTTGGTTAAAATATCCCACATGAGGTTCTTGTTTTTCATGACTTGGTCTTTCATGTTATCGGGCGCACGATTAAGCGCATCATTCATCTTTCCGCCCACCGTACAGCCTTGGCGCGATGCCGCCCAGTCGGCAAACATGTTGGTTTCACCCGCGATATCCTGACAAATCTTCTGCGATTGCACGGTATTAGTCGGCCACAAACCGCCAATAATGCCCTGCGCTGCCTGGCATGAAGAAATATTGGTACTATTAATGTCGGACGCCATTTTTTGCAGGAAATCTTTAGCTTGTTTCAATTCCGGCACTGTGGTTTGTAAGGCTAAGTCAAAGAAATACCCCGCCCCGTTTGTCATCAACTGCTTCACAAATTGCTGAAGCTGTTCACTGTTAATATGGGAAAATGAACCCAAGTAAGCATCTATCCCGCCACAGCCCGCATTAATCGACGGCGGCGTAAAAGATGCAATCTGCAACTGCTTGACTTGGCTGCGTAAGAATAAATTTCCGCCTGTGGCATACCCTGCCGCTTGTCCCTGCCATGCTTGGGCCGCGGTCGCATTCCCCTCGAAGCCCAATTTATTAAAGAAGCTATTCATGTCGCTATTGACACTGGCGAGTGCCATAGGATTAACAAGCAGTGATACACAAAGCCCTACAACTATCCGATTACGCATAGCGAACCTCCTAGTTGAATCCGACACCGACACGTCAAATAGTCAAAATCCATCGCCGCTTTCCGCACAGGAAACCAGTTGAGTAAGTCAATCATTATGGTGAAACCTCATTAAGTGCCATAACCCTCTATATACTCGTGAGTTATGAAATTGCAAAAACCCATATAAAACATAATCATACATTTTAATGAGCTTATTGGCATTGCATAACGTGCAACATCACGATAAGATATTACACATCATGTAATATGGATAAAAAGATGATCAAGTCATTCAAACATAAAGGGCTGAAACAACTTTTTGAAAAAGGCATAACTTCAGGCATTCCCGCGCAGGATGCAGAGCGGATTAATGACCGTTTACAAGCTATTGACACAGCAAATGAAATAGGCGAATTAAACCGTCAAATTTATAAACTGCACCCTTTGAAAGGAGAACGTGAAGGTTATTGGTCTATTACAGTCAGAGCTAATTGGCGCATCACTTTTCAGTTTATTAACGGTGATGCTTACATTTTGAATTATGAGGATTATCACTGATGAGACAGTTTAAAATTTCCCATCCTGGAAAGATAATTGCCAGAGATTTAGAAGATATGGGTGTTAGCGGTCGCCGTTTTGCACTCAATATTGGTGTAACACCCGCAACAGTCTCTCGTTTCCTTGCAGGCAAAACAGCGTTAACACCGTCACTGGCAATACGTATTGCCGCCGCTTTGGGAAGCACTCCTGAATTCTGGTTACGTTTACAAAGCGCCTATGACCTACGTCAGCTAGAAAACCAAATTGACACCTCTTGTATTACTTCTTATGGAGAACATGCAGATATGTCTCAGGTAAATTCAAAGCATTAAGTAAATTTAATCAAAGCTTCAAGTCACTCCGATTACCAATTGCTCACCATAAATTTATGATTGCAGACATATTCCTATTCTTGCGTCACTAACATCAGGTTACTGTTTACACGGTTCACCACATCCTGCATCTCCGTGAGACCTTGTAACAGTGGGTAGGTTTTTAACGTATTGACTTCCACCAAAAAGACCGACGGGGTTAACACTTGCAATCCGCCCCCAAAGAACGTTTGAACCACGTCAGGCGGTGCTGGGATGGCATTCGGAAAAGCCATATCCCCTTGTCCATCTAAGGTGTAGGGAAACACCTTGAATCCCATTTTCGCTGTCAATAACGCAAACTGTGGGTCAAACTGGTGGCAATAGGGACACTGCGATTGCATAAACAGCACCAAGATATAATCATTCAAATTGACCACTTTGCCATTCGGGAGTCGGTAAGGTCTGGCGGCAGGTGCTGTTGAGGCTACCGGTTCTGATGGTACAGACTCCACGGCAGGTTGTTCAGTGACCGTCTCGCCTTTATGGGCTTCCAATGCCGCTATTTCCTCAAGGACACTGGCATTCGCCATCATGGCCCCCAATAAACACAGGAGTACAAGCACATTTTTCATGGATGTTTCACCTCATCATCAGGGAAATCAGACGGGGCTTTAATACGCTGCCAAGTTTTCACCACCGCATACACCATGCCCGCTAGACTGCACGCGGCCCCCAAGGCAAAAATAAACACCATGCCCGTTTCTTGTATCAGTTGCAGGATTTGCAATGTCGACTCACTGAATAGCGCACGACGCATCGCGACTAAATACTGCAGTAAGCCGTAAAAAATCAACGCGGCAAAAATCAATGTCATGCCAATATAAATTAAGCTATTTTCAATCAGCCGCTCTTTAAATGAGGGTTGAGTCATTGTGTGTTCCTTAATAATTAGGGGTGAAATCAGTGGCGATATCTAAGAACCGGCGGGTCAATGCATCTTGCGACATAAACCCATACGCCAACGGTTGATACTGTTCGCTTTTTGGATCAACCAAAAACAGTGCCGGAAAATGGGTGATCCCCATTTTGGCTACCTGCCCTGTATCCGGCCGGGTTTGAGGTAAATATTGACTGCGAACACCGTCAACCGACACAGGAATAAGCGTGATATCGTGCTGTTTTGCAAACTGGTCAACCACACCTGCCAGTTGGCTATCCAAGGGATCACTGCCGCGATAGAACAAGAATAAGCCGTACTGTGCAGACAGTTGCGCAATGGCCGTCTGCTCTTTTTCTTGCAACTGTGACAGCTGTAACGGCACCGTACTGTTGTAGTGACTGTGCTCTAAGTTGTAATCCAGTGACGGGGTCTGCAGCAGCGCTTTTTTCACCGAACGCTCAAATAACCCTGACTGGTCTAACCAAAAGCGCTGAAGCGCCATGTATTTTGCAGCATTTTCTGCTGACGGTTGCATAATGGCGGTATCTAACGCTTCTTGGGTTAAAGCTTGCATCACTTTTTTCTGTAAGGTGGGTGACAAACTGGCGACGGGGATTTGCTCAGGTGGCGGCTCATCGTCCTCGTCTTCCGGTTTCGGCTCGTTATACCAATGCCACCCAACAATCGGCTCATCCACATAGGTGTGCGTTCCTGTGGTGGGAATGTCACTTGCCGCTCCCACCGAAAATGACAGCCCCACCCCAAAGGTGAGGCAACACAGCGTCCATTTCATTACTGACCTCCCTGCCCTTGTAGGCTGTTGGCTATTTGATCTTTTACGCGGTCAATCAAGTCTTGGTCGGCGGGGATAGTCGAGCCGGATTCCAAGTCCGCATAAAAATCGGCGAAGTTCAGTCGGTCAAAGTTAATCGCTTGCAGTTCATCCACGGTAATGCCCCGGCAATCACTGTTTTTGGCACTACCAAACCCAATCCCTAACTGTCCAGCACGCCCCTGCTCCTGCACGATTTTGGCGAGTTTGCTGTCAAACTGGCAGTACGCTTCTTTTTTCTGAAGACACACGCCCAGTACTTTGTTGGAGCAATACGACCCAACATACACGGTGAGTTTGCGCTGTTTGGCTTTACCAAGCGCTTTTTCTTCGCTGTCACAATTTGCCAGTCCCACATCATTCCCCCAACCGCTACTTTTGCAGCAGTTACTGAACCCTGCTGCCGCTTTACGGCAGGTGGTCCGTTGCCCCGTAAAAGCGCTAACGTTCACATCATTGAGTTCGGCCACATCTTTACCGGCTGCCGCGACTGCAGCTAACGCCGACACGGCTTTTTGGAAGCTGTTGGCTTTGTCGTTCTTGATTTGGTCACATTCCCCGCTGGCGCAAATCAGTTCGACCCCGCACATTTTCCCGGTGCCACTTAACCCTTTTTGACAGGAGAACACCGCCTGTTCACGCAAGCACGTACCTGCCACGGATTCTGTGCAGGCGGTTTTCACCACGGTACAGGCTGGGTTATCCATATATTCACTACAACTGCCTCGGTCTGCCGCTTGTTTAGCGTAATAGTCGGTGTACTGCCAACAGTCACTGTGCACATCGTATTTTTTACCCCCGACCGTCACGGTTTTGGTGCCGCCTTTTTCGGTACACTGGCTCTCAATTTTGACTTCTTCCGACTTATCAAAAGGGCAATGCTCTACCCATTCAATCTTCGGTGCCGGGATTTTCGTTTTCACCAATACCGTCAAGGTCAACGTTAACGTTGCCGATCTGCCTTGAAATCGGCCGACTATTGCATCGGTAATTTTGCCCGCCCACGCACCGCTCCCCGAAAACGTCCCGCTCGATACCACCGTGTTTTTTTGCAGTTCTACCCCGTGCGCATTGAGAGTTTTAGTTTCGCTTTTCCAGAACTTGATAGAGGTATTCATAAATACCCCAGTCCGGTTAAACAGCGTCCCATCTAACACCCTGATATTAAGCGCTCCTGTTTGAACAACACCACTTATTGGGGCGCGAAATTCAAAGGTGAAATAGCTGTTCCGGCTACTTCCACCTTTTCGAAACACAAATTGATGGGGCAATATCGTCACTGTGCGCGTTTCCCACCCATCGACTTCTTCCCAGGTGATCTTAGCGGTACGTGTACAGGCTAAACTGGCGGCAGGCACGCGTTCACATTGATGTGTGGTGATTTCGGTTTTATCCACCGTAACATCCTGGCACGGAACGGTGATCTGGTCGCTTTCAGACTCCGCTTTTTCCCGCATATCGATACCCGCCTTCAAAAACGGCGCTTCCAGATCCAGCTTATCCGGCGGGCGATTTTTCATGACCCCCGTGGTGGTTTTACCGGCATCGGTCCCCGCCATGGCTTTCATGCCCGCATTTTCCAACCCTGACGCTGCCCCCGAGGTGACTCCCCCGTAATACCCACTTTCAGACGGGTTCGGGGTATAGTTGGGGATAATCTCATTCGGTTTGGTGTGACTGAGGGTGTTTGACCCTTGATTTTTCAGCCCACTGGCAAATTGTGAGCCCGTTTTATAGTCATCTGCCGCCATGCTCACCGCCGCCAACAAAACACATCCCAAGACACTCCATCGCGATATCATGGTGCCTCCCGAGTCTGAAGCCAGTGTTGCGCAGTTTGCTGGCAATCGCCCGAGCTCGCCATGTGCTCAATCGCGGTACGAAGATGCACGTTACCGTAGAGCACGTCATAACCTTGTTCACAGCGAAGCACTAACGCAGGCACTTGGGTAACCCCGTATTGCGCAAAGGCATTTGGGTCAATCTGCACGCCGCTCTCCCCACTGTCCTTAGTCAGTTCAAAAACCGCATTTGCCGTTTTGCGAAAATCATTATCGATTAACCCATTAATTACACTGGGGATATTCAGTCGCGTCGCTTCTGGTAACATCTGCTTAAGCGCCGCTTCTGGTATGGAAAACGACACAAAATAGACAAATGGGCTGTCCGACTGCGCTTGAGCCTGAGACTCTTGTAACGTCGCTTGCTGCGATTGTTTTTGTTTTTCCAAAATACCGTTGATCCAAGCTTGATTTTCCGCTGAGATCCCATTGCTTTTCCCCGTTGAAGTAGACCATTGAGTCGGTGTAGATACTGATGGTTCACCTTCGGGATAAGGCGCGTCCGGCGGCACAATCCCCGCCCTCTGTTGCTCACGCAGCGCCTCTAAAAACGCTTGGTCATCCGGCGAAACGGAGGCTTCATTCAGCGCACTCACACTTTGATCGCGCAAGGATTCAAAAAATTGCTGGTCATCCGTTAAGGCATGACACTTCGCCGCAACCAGTAAGATTGCGGACCACATGACGTATTTTTTCATGATGGGGGTCTCGGTTTAGAGGAACACGCAGTTACGTTTACGCCAGATAAGATAGCCAAAGTTTTTACGGCTATTGGGTGATGCATGGCCTGCTTGCCAACGCATGACAGAACGCCCAAACGGGTGACACTGCGTACTATCCGGATGCATATTCACCATCTGATAGCGATACCGCTCTTTGGGAATAATGGGGGACGGATATTCATAACAGACCGCCTTATTTTCACCGACACTGTTCATCACCAAACCCTGTCGGTGTAATTTGAACGCCATTCGCTCAGATAGCAGCACAGACGAGGCTTGTGGGCTAAATTCATTCGAGGTATAGCCTGTAAACGGGTACATACTGCCTTGCGAACCCGCACACCAAAACAAGGCATCGATTGGTTTCCCCGTCATACTGGCAATGGCATCTGCCGCGCAGGCGCCTTGGGCTATCGGATTGGCAAACACAAACGCTTCTGGGGCAAGAATCGACGACAACGAACTGTCATTCCACATGGGATCAAGTTCGGACAAATAAGCAATATCCATATCCCCACTTTGTAAGCATCCCATGGAGGTAATAATATTCAGCCAATACGTCAGAGGGTATTTGTACCAGTGCACATGGTAGAACGCCCCTGGAGTTGGGGAATCACTTTGCCCCGCCTTTCCGCCGCCCGTCTTACCCACATTGATATTAAAACCACCCAGATTAACCATGCAATACGGTGACCGCGTCACGTCAGTGAGCGCAAATGGCTCCCAGTAACCGATAGCCAGGCCAATGCGCTTAAATATCGGCGGCGGAAACGGACAAATTTGGATCGGCATACTGGGATTGCGAGTATCAGGCGCTATACCTGGAAACACGGCTGTCTTACCAATCGTCATTGGAAACAAACAATTCCAACAGATATCGGTGATCGGATTAACAAAATTGCCCTCACACATGGCGTCCGCTTTGGCCGGCACGCTCCCTAGTAATCCACCGAGTAAACAGACTGGCGCTAACCATTTAAATCCTATTTTCATCGTTCCTCCTTCATCGGTGCTGAGACAATTTTGAGCTTTTCTCCCTCTTGGGTGACCACGGCGGGGATGTACTGAATGCCTAATTGCCGCGTCAAGCTGCCCGCTTGGTCAAAGTAAATACGGGTATTGAGTTGCTCAGTGGCCGTTTTGATGTTGCCGTTCGTTAAAATCACCTTATAACGCAGCGTGGGTGGGGTTTGTGCGTTCATCCACGCCACTTGTCGAGGATCGTCCGCATCGAGAAAATAGAGTGTTTGCCCGAGCCCCACCATCGAGAGCGGGTTAATCCGGTCACCGTGACGCGCAAACACCACCCCTTGATGGTCGGCATAATCACCTTGCACCGTAAAAGTGGGGTCATACCACAATGTATGCGACTCGGTGTCGGTGAGCAGCCCCTCTACGAACGGTGGCCGCAAGGTATTTTCAATCACGCGGTCTTTAAAATCCTGCTGCATCTGAGCGATTTCGCCAGTCGTCTCCAACTGTTTTAACCGGTTTTGAATAAACGCCAACATACTTTGTTCCTGCACAGGGTACACATCCCCCCAGACACCCAAATCTTTCGCTATCCCAACAACCGGTACACACAGTAATAGCGCAACGGGAAATAACCGTAATCGCTTCATCACACCTCCTATTGCGCCATTTTGTTGGCTATCGCCGCCTGAATTTCCACCGTGATATCCTCCGCCCCCATCACCACGGCGGGGGTGACTAAAATCAAGGCGTGGTGCTGCACTTGGTATTCAGACAGGCTGTCACTTAATGCCATCTGAAACCGCTGGGTCGCCTGTGCAATTTGCTGTTCACTGAGTGGGTTTTCCGCATTAAATTGCAGGGCCATTTGCTGTTGGTACTGGTTGACCGTATCCGCCATGTCAAAAGTCACTGTGACGGGCAATAATGCACGCATCACTAAGACAGAGATCGCGACACTCAGCCCCAGCCCAATCAACATAAAAAAACACACTGCTTTTAAACATTGGCGCTGACGACGTTGACGGCGAGGTGAAACCGGGGTTTCACGCGCGTCGGTTAATGCCGAGTTTGAGTTTGCCATTGGGATAAGCTCTCCATTTCTTGCGGGAATTTATGATTGGCTAAAGCCAATAGGGATTCTTGTTGATTTAGCCATTGTGCCGCTTTTTCTTCACGGAACTCAAAGTCTTTACCATCGGTTGAGAACAGTGCACGACTAATCGGGTCGGTAATGAGTCGGTGATATGATGAACGACCCGAAATTCGCAACATAAAGGCACTAAAGTGTGCATCTTTTGCCGACGGGAAGCCTTCTATGACAGCACGTTCGATGGAGTTGAACTGATCAGGGTTTTTCTGGTTGTATTTACGAAATGACTCCATGTTTTGCCGTAAGATAATTTTAAACGACGAGTTACTCCACGCCGCTTTAGCTGCTGCACTGGCTTTATCCCCATCAAAGTCCTCAATCCCTTGGGAAATGGTAATGTAGGCCCCGTAGTATTTACGGGCAGTACGATAACCACCTTCAATAAAATCACCGACAAAGCTGCTTTTGTTATCCAGCAATTTCCAGCCTTCATCGATAATGGCGACTTTTTTGACGTTACGCGGGGAAAGGTACATACGCTGTTCAATGAAGATCATCATCGAGAACATGACAGCCGCAAGCAGGTCAGGCTTATTCTGTAAGCCACCCATTTCCAGTACGGTAAAGCGCACTTGCTCATTCAGTGCGGGTTTATCGCTGTTGAAATACTCACCGTAAATGCCCTTGGTCGTGTATTTTTTCAGTGATACCACAATCTCTTGCATCTTGTTATACACGGTACTTTGCGGGTCAAAATACGCACGATCAATCAAGTGCTGCAGATAATCATGGACATCATCAATCAGCGCTTCATTTCCCTTATTCCTACTCGGGGCTTTACCTTCCCAGACTTCTTGTACCGCATTGAGTAAAATAGACTTGGACGTATCGTCCATTCCGCCTGAGGGATTGGTCAACACCAGTAACAAATCGCGGATACTTTCCGCCGCTTCCTTGATATTGACCACCCCAGCGAACGGGTTGAACTTCAAGTCTCGCGCATCGACATAGACTCCGCCCAGACTGTGACAAAGTTCCTTGTACGAATCCCCCATGTCCAACACATACGCCCAACCGCCGCTGTCCAGCACTTGGCGGATCATCGCTTGAATTAAAAACGATTTACCGCCTCCCGACGTCCCGCACACCGCCATGTTGTAGTTGTCATTACCCAGGCCCGAGGTTTGGTCGAAGATATCGAGGTACGATAACTGGTGTCGGTAAGAGGGTATCGGTAACCCACTTTGGCAAATGCGGTTATCAGCGACGACCGGCATTAAATTGGCCACATTGAAGGTTTTCGCCCGTAAGGTGCCACCGGAGCGCACCATATCGCCCCACAATCCCTCTTGCATCACAAAGGGGAACATCGCGAGGTAATTGCGAAGCTGCATAAAGGTGGGCGGACACAAGGTTAACTTATTGGTGGTGTAGGTGTTCATTAACGCCATTTCGGCTTTGAGCGCTTTGTCGTCATCATCCTCACAAAACAAGGTAATGCCGTAACTATAACGGGCTAAAGCAATTTGGTTGGAGTCCAACCCTTCACGCAATTCCCCCCACTCTTTGGCTTTATTTTTCACCCCAGGCACCCAATTCACGTACTTTGAGTTAGCCCGTGAGTTATTGGTGACAAACTTTTGCTTCGCTTCGTTTTGGGTTTTCACCAGATCTTCCACATACACTGTCATGCTAATGGCGAAGGGACACGCAACGGTGGAAGCCGGATCAAGTAAGTTACAGAGATTATCTCCCGCCTGCCACAAAGCAAACTGGGTCGGGTTTTTCTCCAACATGTAATTTAGAATACGGGTTTTGCTTTTCTGCCCTCGCGTAGTCGAGAGCGTTTGGTGAATGGCATCCGGTCGAATTTCCAACGTCAGGGAACGGTCGGCACACTGCTCATTCAATGACTCATACGGATCAACTTCGGCACTCGGTAAGGCTATCTGATCATGCTTAAAGTTACTGAGTTCCCGCACCACCTGCAGTAGCTGTTTTTCATTCAACTGATTGGCATACAGCTCTGCCGCCGCCAAGGATTGCTGTACCACACTCAAGGTTTGATTGACCTTTTGCAAGGTGATGGCGTCGGCTTTTTTATGCTCTTCGGCGTAGACAATAAACAACCGATAATTACGTAGTGATAAGGGTAATTCAAGCTTATTATTAAAGCCTTGCAAGGCCCCACGCTCATAGAATGCCCGCGTAATGTGGTTAAACTGTGACGCCATGTCACCTTGCCAGCCAAAATCCTTCAGTCCGTAATCCAAGAGGTTACTGACACATTTACTGCCAAGCAGTAACACCGTGAGCGGGATTTTCTGAAGTGAACCCCGAAAGTTGGACAATCAACTATTAGGGGTTTTATCTTTAAATGGGAAGAAAAAAATATTCGGTTGAATTTAAAAAGAAAGTTGCTTTGCACTATATAAACAGTGGCGATGGCGCTCAAAGAACAGCCAAATTATTTAACATTGACCGCGGAGCAGTTCGGCTTTGGACTGAACATTGGAAAGTTAGTGGAGAAGAAGGCTTTGCCATTAGGACTAAAACTTACACTGCAGAGTTTAAAAAATCAGTTGTTCTTTGGATGAAAGAACATAATCTATCATCTCGCAAAGCTGCAGCGCATTTTCGTATCTCAGCAGCTAGCACTGTTAGCAAGTGGGAAGGGCTCTACAATGAAGGTGGTATCATCGCACTAAGAGATAAACGCAGAGATAGTTTGATGAAGTTAGATAAATATAACGCTTTAAATAAAGAAACGTCCAATTCTCTTCCTAAATTCAAAGATGTTGAAGAAGAGCTTGAATATCTACGTGCTGAGAATGCTTACCTAAAAAAGCTCCAAGCCTTGATTCGGGAAAAGCAGAAGACAAAGCAGTCATAATCACTGAATTAAGGCACCATCATAAACTGAAAATGCTACTGAATATAGCAGGACTGGCTCGTAGCACATATTACTGGCACACAAAATCAAGTACGAAAGGAGTTCGCTACAAGAGTGAACGACGAAGAATAATTTCATTATTTCATCACCATAAAGGTCGCTATGGTTACAGACGTATAACTCTGGCTTTGAGAAATGAAGGTTACTTTATAAATCATAAAACAGTCCGAAAGCTAATGTGTAACATGGGGTTAGCATCACGCCTAAGAGTCAAGAAATATCAATCATTTAAAGGTGTTTATGGTAAAGTGTTTCCAAACATTTTAGACCGAGATTTTAAGGCAAATGCGCCAAATCAGAAATGGGTCACAGATGTTACAGAGTTTAAGGTTAAAGGGTCGAGATTATATCTTTCGCCAGTGCTAGATCTTTTTAACAGTGAGATAATATCTTGGAAGATGGCAACACGGCCTGGAGACTTAGTGAAAAATATGCTGATAGATGCCTTTCAAAAACTATCTCCTGTCGATAAGCCCATTTTACATTCAGATCAAGGGTGGCAATATCAGATGGCGAGTTATCAAAATACGCTGAAAGCTAAAGGCATAACGCAAAGCATGTCGCGTAAAGGGAACTGTCTGGATAATGCCGTGATAGAGAATTTTTTTGGTCTTTTGAAGACAGAATGTTGGTATCATGAAGAGTATGAAAGCATAGATGAACTTAAAGTGGCAATAGATGAATATATACATTATTACAACAACGAAAGAATCAAAACCAAATTAAATGGTCTGAGCCCTGTGCAATATCGAGCTCAGACCAAATCGACTGCCAATTAAATAAATATATCCAATATATGGGGTTCACTTCATTTCCGGGGCAGTTTGTTGCGCAAGAAATAATCCAACGCATCCACGATTTTGTCGTTGGCCCCAATGAGCGGCGTACACTCCAGCGCAAACCCAATAGTGGATTTATTGATAAACAGCCCTGACTTTTCATCGTAATGACGATACGGCAACATACTGCAGAACGACGGGTAATCCATGTCCTCCAACGCTTCTTCCGCCCGTTTATTGCCGTCATTTTCACGCCAGCCCGTAAACAGGTTCTTTAATAAGGCTTCCTGCAATGTGAGCGGCTGCGGTTCATCATCAAAGCTGATTTCTTTTTTATTGGGTAAGAAGGGGGCCATCAACTTATCCAGTAAATTAGGCATCTCTTTCATAATTACTTCGCCCTCCACTCACCGTCTTTGACAACAAAGGAGACCACGGCAGGCTGGTATAAGTTGTCGTGTTCATCAACCCACGGCGCTATCCATAAGCGAGCGGTGGTTGTCGGTAATCGCTGCGGTGGAGACATACCGATATCACCCCAAGACCCCCATGGTGTTGAACTTCCGGTGATGGCTGGCATGAAGGAGGCCACCTTTTTTACTGGTGACTTAGAATGCGCAAAGGCGCTCAGCGATGAACCAGCAGCCGGAGTCACCGAGTTTTTTGCCTCAACCGGTGTAACCTGACGGGTCGTGGCTGTTGTGGTCACTGGGACAATGGGGGTTGCCAACGGTGCTAACCGCGGCAGCTCCGCTCGCTTTTGCGCGGTTCCCCCTAACGTCTGAGATTTGCCAAGGGGGGACGTTTGTGCGGAAGCACGTTGATTAGCCTCTTCCATGGTCATGCAACTGTCTTGGGCTATCGCGTTACAATCAAAGGAATCTTTAAGTCCGGCGGTACAACCTGCGAGCAGGCTTAATGCGCCTAATATTAGGAGTTTTTTCATAAAATGAACCTTATAAATGAATGACAAAAAGAGGTGTTTTGTGGCGAAATAACGATGAATTTGTGTCGCCGCTTATTCAGTGACGAACAACAAATATTTTTATTCATAACCATTTAATTAAATACGGTTAATTAACTGATAATCATGTATTTTTTGAGATAAATGAGTTTCTAGCAATGGTAGGAATTTGAATTTAAACGAAAGAGGTTACTTGATAATTTTATACCAAAGCCTAAACCCGTGAAATTTAACACCACCAAGGCTTCCAATAGTTGGAGGAACCTCATATTCCAAGGATTCAATATTAATAATATCAGTTATATTATTTTCATTTAGCCATTGGTTCATTTCATCATTCATTAGTCGCCGGTCACGCCTAACACTTTTTAAATTAGAAATAACAACCCCATCTATCGTAAAATCTTTAAACTGTATATCCATTATTAATCCTGTTGAAAATCATACTGAAAGGTTTGTTCAATCACACCATCAATCATAATATTGATAATTTGAGAAACCGATATTCCCAGATTGTCACTATAAGCATGAAGAACAGCTCGGGTTTTTGGCCTTAATCGTATCGAAGTTACCTCATTTTTATCCCCTAATATCAAATTCATTTTTGCTATCGTCTCTTTGGTCACTTGACCATTTAATGCTTCCACTAATTTCGGAAATCGATAGCTGGCAGATGACACACGATAATGAAGCTTATTACGTATGGGTTGTGGTATAAATCCCATTTGCTGCATTAAATTCTTGTGTCGTGTATATACATCAGAATTACGGTGTTGCAATAATTCAATATAAGCCAAGTGACAAATAATTCTATGCGGTAGTAATGATGTTGAAATAATTAAATCATTATCTTCTATAACCAGTTCTAATTTATACTCCTCAGATAAAAAAGCTTTATGTTCTTCATACAAAGACAATAAACCATTAATTGTTTGTAAAGCATTCCCCATCATAATCGTAATATCATCATCAGAAAGTGCATTGATATTCAAGCTAATCAATTCAATGAGATTAAATTGATTACGAAGTGAATAAATGAGCGTTTTGAATAGATTATCGATTGGCATAAAGTTTCCTGATTAGGACGATTATTTTCATGTCATTCTGTTGATAAAGTTAGAGGCAGAATACGAACCCGAAGGCTGAAATAAATTTAATCCTTCTCTTCGCATTATTAAGGGGCTTGAATGTTCTCAGATGCATCCCAAATGGCATAGGCTATCCCATTTTCTATGACCACAAGTCCCTTATGACCGCAGCCGATGCACGTGATTTTATCTTTTTCAAAGAGACAATCTTCAGAACCGAACTCGGTTTCGACGAGACTATTTTCGGAGCCATACACGACACAGCGCCCCAGCCAGTTAATCTTTAATTTACGTTTCATCTTAGTTATTAGATAAAATTTCTTTCTTTTTAATAAATTCCAAATAACGGTATGCACTCATTTCTATATTTCCGTTTTCACACGATAATTTGTACTTGTCATTATCAACTTCAACCCGATATTCTGGACAGGTTTTTAAAAAGGCTTTTCCTTCATCCATACTACCCATATTGGCCAAATAACCAATGAGTAGTGCCACACAAAAACCAACAAGCACACCAAATATAAAATTACTCATAAATACCTCTAATTAGATTGATTATTTCGCATACTATCTCGGTAGGATTTAATGGCTGCTTCGTAATATTCTTTAGTAACTTCAATTTGATTTTTCTCATTACCTAAGTAATAAATAACCTCTCCATTTCGTTCTATTGACTTGAAAATTTCAAGCTTTGAATATCGCTCACCATTATAGATGTTTTTCTTAGTAACTTTACGTTGTGCCATATAATGAATTAAAGGACCCACAATAAAGATTGCAATTAACAACTCAAAGAAAAGATATATCCAGTTTATATCCATATTAATATCACCATTTTCGCCATTTAAAATATCAAACAATAAATGTTCACCTCTCTATTTATCGATATTGAGTTTTAATTGTTGCTATTAGTGCGATAAGCTTCGGTTTTTCTGCATAAGCCCAATGTCCAGTGACAGGATCAAAGACGACAAAATCAGTTTCCACAAAACGTAGACGATAATAAATTTGCTTTTTTAATTCATACTCACGTTTTAATCTGGCATTTTCTTCCTCGATTTCTTTATTTTTAGCGCCCGAAAAGTAGATGCCGTACACCGCTGTACAAACGATACCGAGAACAACCAGTATGATACTGATAATTACTTGGTATTTTTCGATATTCACTACTGGCATCACGAGGAAAAGCAACATGATGAAAAATATGGGGATTGCCAGTATATTGTAGTCCGCAGGCCTAAGTTGGGGAGCCTTTTCCAATACATCAAAACTTTTTGCCAATTCTGAACGTGATACCGACGTCCCCATTGCACCGCCAACAGCGAGTCCCCCACCCCCTAAACCAACACCGCCACCACTCCAATCACTACTATGCGTTCCTTTTGCCACAATGCTTGCTAATGAAACGCCATCAGTGGGTAAATATATTCGTTTCATGCTATCCCAATATCCTTGTTATTTGATGGTTTCAAAGCTGCGATTATCGACCACTTTGGGAAGGTCCCTGTTGAGGATATTCTGGAATTTTAGATGTTAGTTCCAGATACTTTTTAGGTGATAAGGTACTGGTATAGAATCCAGCATCACAACGATAGCGATATAACCCATCAGCCAATTCATTCTTTACAGGTGTTGTACAACTGCTTATAAAGCTATGAACACGTCGATATTCGGTATCCTCTTCCCAATAGAAGATAAATTTCACTACCAACAATCCACACAAGAACAAAAAGCCAATAATAATAACGTACTGTATTCGTGCCATTAACATTAAATTCCTCGTTTCTAAAGATGATAATTAGTGGTTAGTTTGAGATTTTTTATACGCTTCAATGTATTTTTGATAATCATCCACAGTGACGTTTTCAATCACATCACCACACTTGAGCTTATTGGTATTTAATAGAAACACCCCATTATCAATATTGATTTCAATGAGTTGGCATTGGGTTGAATAATATTCTCCTTTAATTACATTTTTTTCCGTATCTTCATCATCAAAAGTGATGGCATAGAGAGAAAGCATACTGACAGCAATGACAACTATGCCCGTCGCAATTTCAGGCTCTTCCTCTTTAATGGCCCAAATCAGCGCTACACCTAAGAAAAAAATTGCAATTAAAAGTATTGGAAAAGTCATTGATTCCATTGCTAGTTATCCTTGTAAGCTTTAATTGCCCTGAGATAATCATCCAGCGTGACATTTTCAATCACATCACCGCATTTGAGCTTATTGGTATTGGATTGAAATCAATATTGGTTTCAATGAGTTGGCATTGAGTTGAGTAATATTCTCCTTTGCTCACATTTCCAGTCTGTTCACCAAATATACTGTCATACAATCCGAAAAGGCATATAGCCACAACCGCGCCCGCAACTGCGCCAAAAATACCTTTAGTTAACTCATCTTCTATAAATGAAGTAAATATAGCTAAGATAAATATGACAGTAAAAAAAGAACCAGCAATCGTATACAGTATCGACATAATTCTTTTCCATCCCTCAGCTATTTGATGGTTTCAAAGTTACGATTATCAACAACACGAGGAACCTCTTTGTTGAGGATATTCAGGAGTAAGACTGAACGGGCTTCACCATCTGGCTCGCTGTATATCGCACGAACACCTTGATAAACACCATCATAAATGACCACTTCATCCCCTTTTTGAGGCAATTGCTCACTCACCTCTTTCATGAAATTCGGCACCATTAAGGACGCAATAATTTCATCGGGAACCAGTACCGGCAACTTGCCAAAACGCACAAAGTAATTAACACCCCGCGTTGAATTAATGGTCGAGAAGTGAATGATTTCATAATCGAATTTCACAAATAAATAGTTAGGAAACAAAGGTTCCATTACTTTACGCTTACGGTTTCGCACCATTTTTTCGGCTTCATAGCGCGGAGAAAAACAGTTCACCCCTTGACGCTCAAGGTGTTCAATCGCCCGTAAATCTTGTCCTGTCTTGCAATACAGTAAATACCATTTATCCATGGTGTTAATGCCCTTGGTGCTCTGCATTCAAAATTTGCACGACCCAAACACTTAATGTGCTGTAAACCGCTAAAAAAAGCCCCGCATCCCAACTAAAATGCGCACAGACAAACAGAAAGGCAGGCAAGATAGTCAATAACGTTATCAACATGACTGGTATAGACACGTTGAATGTGAAGAACGAGGTCGGCTTTTTCATCAATAAGACCTGAATGCGAAAGAAGAATGAAAAGGTCAGAGCAGCCTGACCTCACGGTTTATTGTGGTAACGGATCTGCAGGGATAGCATCGCCCATCGAAATACGCTCCAGCGCCTGTTTCGAAACAGTGATGCCGTTATTCACTGACTCTTTTAGAGTGGGGGAATCGGCATTGCCTTTTTTGGCTTTATTCATCTCTTCGATGAATTTCAATTGAAAGCCTTCTTGGAATACCACGGTGACTTCAACCCCAGCCCCAATGGGGATAACGGGGTGGTATTGCTCAGCCCGCTTAATGAGGTATTCCGACACCATTTTCCCCGACTGTTGAATCCCACCGCCGACACCGCCTCGGGCCACATCCCCAAATGAGGTGGTGTTACTGGCGCCCATTCCGACGGAGGTAGAACCGACTTGAGAAATCCCAGAGCCCAGTGCATCAATAAATCCGCCTGCAAAGGCATACCCGACCAATTGACCATTACGAATAACGGGTTCGCCTTTAATGCCGTTTTTCCCCATGAAGGAGACATGCCCTTTAAACGGCATATCCACGGTGTGTCCCAATAATTTGCAGGACAAACGGTCTGTGCGGACTAACCCTCGCTCACTGGAAATATCCCCATACACACCCGCCGTCACCGCACACCCACTCAAATCATACTCTTCGTCATTCGGCATAATCAATTTACCGATAAGCCGAAACTGCATGGGAGACGGGTTACTGTTTCCCGTGACAGACGCATTGGCATCAGCCCCTTCAATCACACTCGCTTTGGCAAAACTGCCTGACGGGATATACGGAAGTGGGGGTAATTCCACACGCACCTGATCGCCTTCATACTCAAAGGTCATTGACTCCAAATCTTGCTTCAACACCGGATTAATATTGATTTGAGGTTGTCCCACCGGATATTGTCCTGCTGGGTAAAAATTGGTTGGCGGCGGTATAATCGGTTGGTTTGCTCCCGTATTTAACGTGGGTAACTGCCCTGTCGGTAACGGCGGCGGTTGCGGTGACGGTAACGCATTGCCACCGTGGATCATGCCATTGCTCATGTCCGTCAACTGCTCTTGCAAGGTGGTTAAATCGTTATCTTGCTCCGCAATCTTGTCTCGATAGGCTTTGTTTTCCTGCTCAAGCTTTGCAATACGCGCATCCACCTGCTTCATCTTCTTGTCCATTTGCGATGCGGTTGACTGCAAATCCGCCATTGCCGATTTACCGACATTTTTATCAAAGGATGAAGAGACAACCCCTGTCATATTGGGAGCAGGACGAGATTGCTGAGAGGATGACTGTTTTGGCGCGGGCGGTAAACTCATGTACCATGCTGCAGCCCCAACCCCCGATAAGCCCAAGGCTAACAACACAAATATCACCGTCTGCTTGCGTTTTGCTTTGACATTAATATTGGCCATCGTCCACCTCATTACTGACGGTTAACCACACCGTTGCCGTGGCCCCCGCCAGAACTGTTTCACTGTAGGGATAGATCACCACAGAGCGCACACCGGATTGGTTGAACAAACGCTCTGACAAGGATTTCGCTACGGCGCTGGTATTACGAACATGTAATTGATACACCCGCAGTCCGCCCCCGTTCCACATCGTGTCGGCTGACACGGTATACCCTGACGGCAAATGAAAGTTAGGCACCGCAATCACAGGCGCGGCAACAAACCCGTTCGGCAATTCACCATTCAGTAAGGCTTTATGCAGGTCAATCAGCATCTGAGGGTACGGCAATGAACGCTCCCAGCGTTTCGCGGCAACCTGCGGAGCGGGTTTGTTCGATATCAATTGCAGGACACGACCATCCCGTTTTTTCGGCACGGCCACCACGGAAACCGTCAATCCCCCTGCTGTTCTGACATAAAAGGTAAACGGCGTCGTTTGGGCGGTCATTAAGACAACCCCACCGTTTGCGGCACCTGCAGTACCTTTATTGTTACCGTTAATAAACATCCCTTGCGCACTATCAATTCCCACCACTTTGTCGCCCGGCACCACTAAGAGATTGGGTTCACTGTTACTGAACTCCACTTTCACTTGTGCATCTGGTGATACGGGAATTTGGGTGGGAAGCTGGGTGACAGGTTCAGCACTGGCGGGATGCAAAACACTGCTAATGAACAAGGCTAACAGTGTCCCCATCACCTTGTTATGGTTTGTTTTCATCAATGATGTCCTCGAAACTGATGACTTCGGTTATGCCATTTTGATATTTCACATGCAGTCGGACTTTTTTGAATTCAGGCAACGCTTCGCGTTTTCCAATCCACGTTTTCAGCTCACCTTGAATATCGACAATGCCGTCAACGGGGTAGACTTCCATTTTTGAGAGATAAAAGGCGAACGTCACATTGTTACCAATCACTTCTTTCGCCTCGACCGACAATACATCTTGCATTTCTGGCCGTGATTCTTTTGCCACATAACGCAAGAGCGACTGGTGATTGGCTTTCACCGATTCAGGACTGACGTTATAACGCAGATAAATCAGCGACTGGGCGACCGATTCAAGGTAGTTAGCGTCGGCATGTGAACGCGTCAAGGTAAAAGGGGTGTCGAAAAACATCGGAATATACGTTTCTTGTCGACTGTTTAACAAATCATCTAATCGTAGCCACGCAAAAATATTGCCCGTTAAACTCAAGCCCAACATAAAGGTGAGAGAGACAAACAGTAACGAGGTGTATTTTGTGGCGGACTTTGCTGCGCTCAGTTTCATGCAGCCTCCTTCCTTACTTTAAATAGAGTCTAAACGCAGATTCAGGGAGAGTTTTGTAAATGCTTTTAAAACAATAGGCGGGTAAATACCAATAACAGGCGTTCAGTAACCAGAGACTGCCACGCCCTTTTTTAAAATACCTCAGTGCATACCAGAGCAAGGCGCCAGCAATTAAACCTGACATCGACTCACCTTCATAAAAGCCCCATAACATGGGGCTGAGAAGAACAACTGCTTCATCGTTGGGTAAAGGAAGCATGCCGCCTGGCTGGGATAACGTCTGAGGAAAAAGAAAACGTGCTGCACGTTCATCTTCCATCATTAATCCTTAGCAAATTGAAAAATTACGCCGTTGGCGCGCTACCAATTAAACCAAACACTATCTTAGTCCCCACAATGAACACTGGGATCAGCAATAATATTGCAGGATTCTGCGATTTCATGAACGCAATGAAAATCAAAAGTGCTTCAGCGATCATGATGTAGTACATCACAGAGGATGTAGCGCCAAACGTATCCTCTGCATCCTTAGTTCCCGCTTTTGCCAAATCTGCAGCTTGGGCAAAACCGCGTGCAGCTATCCAAAGAATAAGCGGCGCCACCACATAACAGTAAATAGATTTTGCCGCTTTGGTATTCAATGACTGCCATGCACGCGCGAAAACACCCTTGCGCTTTGTGACGGGTGAATCAATAACAATTTGATTCATAGTCTGTCCTTATTAATAAAAAGCCTGAGTTAAGTGTAAATAAAGAATTATCTACAACAATGAGAGCTTATTAGCTCGCTTTATTCCCGCGATATTAAAACGACAAGTAAATATCGTCATAATAAGCAGAAATAAAACGCGGTAATATTCCCTAGATTTAGGTAAAGCTACCGCACCGGAATGCATTACCATTTTTTAGGCAAAACAACCCCGTTGCTGTGTGTAATCAACAAAGAAAATAAAAACTAATAATTTTGAAATTTAATATTTAATTAACAGCTCTTGGTAATTTCCTTCAATCTGTCCAACTAATCTAAGGTGTTCTGACAGTCGTAAAACTGCTTCAACTTTTTTAGAGCGTCGAGATTGCTTAGCCGATTCAGTTAATAAACGGTTAGTTTCAGCGCTTATAGGGACACTTATAGTGATCGGTTTATATTTTTTTCTTTCATGGGAGTCTCATTATTATTAACCATAAATTTATCATATATAAAAAATTCAATCTGTAAACCACCCGACTCGGGGGGTTGTTATTGATACTTTTCAAGAATAAATAGAGGAATAAAACAATCCCAATTAAGTTGAAATGCAACATCTGATAATAAATAACGATTAAAAACATTCAGCCGACTAGCACCAAGTATTCGACTAACATGCTCTTTTATTGTTTCAAGGCTTCGTTCCATAATTAAAGCTATCTCTGGATTAGTTAACCCATGAATAACAAGCCATGCCACTGTCCATTCTGTACTGGTTAACAACTCTAATGGATTTATGTTTTTTAATCTTTCCATTGATATGGATAAATTTAATTTATTATAAAATCCATCTTTCCTTATAGTTAATTTTGAATTGAAAATTCTATAATTAATATTAGAACTTTGCATGTAATTATATATTTTTAGTTTTAAGATATTATTTTCATGAGAAAAAATAAGATCAATAACCTCCATAGCGATCACAACTGGATATGATTGATGCTTAACTAATTCAATCGATGAAATATTAAAGCGCTTATCTTTCTTTGGGATTTTTAGAGAGTTTAAAATTGAAGGAAGCTCCTCATGAGAGCTGCATGATAAAACGTGACTATCTTGGTCAAGAATTATCCAGAAGTATACGTTATTTAAAAAATCAGGTTGATTTTCTCGAAAAACAGCTTGTTTTATCGCATCGAGATCAATAGGATCATAAGTAGACATGTAACCGTCTCCTAAATTGGGGTTATGTGTTTAGCTCAATAAGGGAGCTGAGAACTCCTTTATTGGGCGATTCTTAATTTTTTACTTAAGCAATATTAATTACTTAAGATAAATATACCTATATTTACATATTAAATCAATCATTATATTCAATAAAAACAGCATCTCCATATGCTATTATATAGCTAGAAATCCAACTACTTCCAACAATCTGAATCGGGCCAGTTTCCACCCTAAAATTAATAACTGCATTCCCTCCATTTTCAATGGAAATATCTATTAACTCATTTTTTAAATTTTCATCTTCATTTGAAAACTTACCAGCAGAAACTGTTAAAGATGCGCTAACTAATCCTATATTATGTATTTTCTTTACATTATTAATCGCACTTCCAATAAAAACCCTTTTATCAAAATGTCGACTTATTTTGGATTTACTATCAAAGAATCCCATAATCAATCCCCCTCATCTGGGAAAAACTCCCCCAACATCAGTTGAGTTCGCTCTTTAAATTGTTCTATATATTCACGGTAATCATATCGGTTATCATCTTTAATTTCTGCGAGGTCAAACATCATTCTGAACATAACCTGAATACACTGTCTAGATTTTGAAGTTTCCTCTAAAATTTGTTTTTTATAACGCTCTTCTAAAGTTAATCCATCATCACTTTCTTTTTCTTTATCCAAGTTCTCAACAACTCTCAAGCCTATATCTAAAAGTTCAGCACTGACATTTGAAATACTTGCATCAGCACCATCATTTTTCCTTTTATCAACAATAGCTCTTATTCCGTCTAATGTTTTTTGCTTCATATATATATGTTGACGTGGCATTCGTTTTTATTTCCTCGTAATTCAAAGCCCACCACTGTGGGTCTTAAAGCCAAAATCAAAAGCCCACAATGAGCCCACCTTTAAAGCACATCAATTTTACTTTCATAATATTCAGTATATTACAAAGCCCATCATTAGCCCATCAATTTCAATTAAAAATTTTAACCCCATGATATTAATAAAGATACCCACCAAAAAACCACCTTTAGACCATCATTATCACACTTAAATGGGCTAATGGTGGTCATTAAATGATGCTTTTGTCAATTTTCGCATAAAAATAAAATGATAACATGCTGTATTAAATATAAATTCTTGCAAAACGAAGTTTTGCATGGGGTGTGAGTTCTTCCTGTCTGAGGAGCATATTTATTGCTTCTCAGTTCTTCTGGCTTGTCTAAAAATAGTGCTTTATTTTTTTATTCAAATGGGGGACTCTGAGTGCAGAAATATCATTATTTAATGAGGTTCACTATGCGAATAATCTTTATTCTCATTGCGTTATTTGTTTCGCCATTTTCATTTTCCTATGATTGCTATGATAAAGCGGGTAATGATTACAAAATTGACCCAGATTTATTACGCGCGGTCGCATTTCGGGAAAGCTCATTTAATCCTAATGCCATTAATCAAGCCTCATCGACTCGCTATGCTATCGGACTCATGCAAATTCACTCACAAAATTTTGGCGAATTAGCCCAATATGGAATTACCGAAAATCATTTAAAACAAGATCCATGCATGAATATTTATACAGGTGCATTTTATTTAGCGAAATTCATTCGAATACAAGGGGACGTCTGGAAAGGGGTAGGCGCTTATAATGCAGGACTCAAAAAATCAATCGAGCAAGAACAGAAAAGAAATCAATACGCACTGGAGATCTATCACATTTATCTAAAGATTAAAGAAAATAAATCAACTTAACGCTGTTGTTTTTTATTTTTATAATTATAATCTTGTTTGATATTAAGCAATGCATGTGGCTTAGTATTAAAAAAAGAAACGCGCCTATTGGCGCGTTTTCTTTTAATAGGTTGTTTCACTTAATACGCGGTGAATTTCTCCTTGCATCCCATTATTCCCTCTGGCTTGATCTACACCCACATTCCATAATTTACCGTGGTGAAAATTTTCAACGGTCATAAGGCTAATATCAAAATGATAAAACTCACCGTGTTTGTTAATTAAAAACTGTATTGCCATTTCTATTTTTTCATCGCTGTAATTGCGATCGGTGAAAACATAATCGACACCACCATAAATCACGTTAAAGGGGGTATTTTCATTATAATGATAATCTTCATAAGCGTTAAAATGTCCCGTTTTATACTTCAGTAAAATTGAGTTAACGTTATCGACAGTTGGACCATCCGTCCATGAAATAGTATACGACGTATAATGACGCATTCGAACAGAGAATTTTGTTTTAGGAAAATGCTTTTTTAAATCTACACGGATATTTTTACCGACTAATTTAATTTCACTGTTTGATTTTGATCCGCGTTGTGTCAGGTGTGTATATTTTTCATTATGTCGCTGTAATTCGACACCTTGATTAAATTCAAGTTGCTTTTGTTCTTCTTCGGCTATTTTAGTTTTCTCAAAAGCATCCGCTTTTTGAATGAGTGCTTCTATTGTTTCTTTATCAACACGGTCATTTTCAATTTGCCATTGGATACCGTGTAAAATACTTTCCGGTAAACGTTGGGTTTTCCCACCGTTAAAAAAGACGATATCAAATTCCGCGTTTCCGCCAATGACCATAATGTCATGAATATTTTGGATACTTTCCGGTTTTTGCTTTCCATGAATATTAACAATCACCCCTTTACCCAGATTATATAAATTGGTGTAAACAACTTGTCCGATAGATAACTGTGTTTGCTGTTCCATATTCTTTTTTCCTTTACCTAATACGTTAATGAGTTTTAAATGACGCGCAAGCCTGAAACTTGCGCGGTGGTGTGATTAATCAATGGCTCTAAATATCGTGGATTGGGACTCCGCAGATAAGGTAAAAATAAACTCACGCAATTGGTAAAAATAAGCAGAAATACGCTCAAAATCGTCCTGTAATCCCTTTTCATGAGTCAAAAATGAGAAATGACTCAACATCATTAAAGTGACAATGATCCCCGCTTCTTTCGCCGTGACCTCGTCCATAAAGCCGTTTGGGGTCGTAAGCATGTAACCTCTTGGCGGTTGTAGATAAAACCCGCCATTCGACAAATGATAAAAATCCCAAAAGCCCCCTTGATAAGCGATAGCATGTTGGCTCATGTAATTAAAAACGCTGCGTTCAAAGACCTGACACTGTGAACGGAGCTTTGAAAATAAAAAATCCAAACGGGCTTGCGGTTTTGTCACTTCAATTGCAGTGATCCGCACTTCGTCTTTTCCATTTCTTTCGTTAGATTCTTGAGCTGCAAGATGTTGCTGTTGTGGCATTTTAGTGTCCCCTTTGCGTTAATGATTTCTTTCGTTGAGTTCCTTCGTTGCAAAGGGCGGACAGAGACGAAACGAGGAAGCAAGCAAGGGCGGAGACAACATTGTTGGAAAGCGCAGCGGCAAGAATGTTGGCGGAGTGCATTTTACCCTTGCTGGATGACGCAGTGAGGCTATGTTTAAGCCCAAGCGGAGGGACACAACGAAAGATTAACAACTCACAGACAGAAAATGACGCAACCCGACTTGCGGCGAGAGAATCGAATCGCAAGTCGTCGTTAGAGCTTAACAACGTTAAGCGGTCATTTCAGGGGCAGCTCCCAACGGGAGCTTGCACCCCAGCCCTTTGCGCCACGCGTCAGCGTAAAAAGGCGCAGGGGTTGATATTGTCGGATTGAGCCTGGCTCGATGCCAGGATTAAGCCGATGCGCGAAAAGGGGAATAAATCCCCTTGAAAATAACGTGAATTAGGCTGTGAAAAAGGATTTAAAGCGGAATGAATTTAGCATTAACATCGGGGTATACAGTGTTTGTCGAACCTCTAGCGTTAAGCTGTTACCGATATTCACAATGGCAGGTATCCCCAATAATGCCAGTTGGACGTAACACATTCGGGCGGCGACCTCATCGATATCGGTACACACCGCTATCATGTGCGTTTGTGGGTTATACCCTTGCTGTAAAACCGAATTGGCACAAGCAATCCCCATCCCACCTGCACCGCACGTCGGCTCACTCACACTGATATAGCCATTTTTCTCAATGACCGCCGCACAATCTCCGGTGATGAGATCACTCATGAGCTGGCTAACATGGAACGGGGTAAAAAATTGCCCCCATGCCCCCTCGCCTAGCTCCAGCGCCATAAACACCGCCCCTAAAAAATCGGTGGCTTGTTGGTCTAAAGCATTAACGCAAATTGCGAGTAATTTAGCGAATACATCTAAATCGGCTCTTTCATAACGCGCAATCACGGTAAAGTAAGTTTGTTCCAATTCAGGGCATTATTTCACGCTGTTTTCTAATGAAATGGCTGCAACATGGATAAAATCGCGGAATACGGTTAAACGACTGTGAGATCGCGCGGTTTGGTTAAAAAGTTGAATAAATTCTTTGTGAAAGTCGCGGTTTGACGTGGGATTAACTATGACTAAATGCTCTTTTTCGACCGTTTTTTCGGCTATTTTCTGAGCTTGACGGGATAACTCCGCGTTAACAGGGCTTGTTTTTTTCACAGATTGGCTTAAATCCACATCAAAAAAACTCAATTGTGACATATCGATACTCCAAAAAAAACAGGGGCAGTGAATTAACTTAAATCCACGATTTACGCAGTTCTAAACAGCGCAACAGTTGCCCCAAACAATGATTATTCATCGCAGGGATACGAACGGGCTGTTTTCGCTTAAGTTGTTTGTCGATATGTCGCGCCATTGCACGATAACACGGCTCAATATCACTGATTGCCATATCGTGGCGCATAACTCGGCGTTTGGGTATGGCGGACATTTTGGACTTTACAGGGTTGGCAGCGTATGCCATGATGTTTGCATTCATCGGAGTTTCTCCTTTGAGTTGATGATATGCCTTGAGTTTCTTCCTGCAAAAAAGCGTCTCAAGGCACGGATTAAGCAGGCGAAAGCCTGCTTTTTTCATTGTTGTGCGAGTAATCCCGCACAACGCACACGCGACACAATTTGCGCGTGAGATAACGTTGAACCATCTCTAAACGTGAAATAACGCCCATCCACTTTGACAAAAATGTCCGTCACGTTCCCCAACACCATTTCTTGCAATTTAAATGACTCCGTATTGTTATTGCCTTGCCAATCCAATGGCGGCATGACAGATAAGGCATCCATAAATTGCGATAACGTGATTTCTTTGGGTGCGGTTTTGGCGGCTTGTTCGCGTCCTATCCAGTACATCATTTCCGCGCTTTGCGCTTCTTGGTAAGGGTCTGTTTCGTACTGCTCTAATGCGTGATACATACTGTTTCTCCTTTTAGGTTTTCGTCATTGAATCAATATCGAACTGGCTCGATATTGAATAGCGCGTTACGATTTCGCGCTATTCAATAGGTCGCTTTAAACATATTGGTGAAGCCTTTTTTTAAATGGCTTAATGTGGCTTTCACTGATTAATTCTCGGTAAGTTAAATCGAAATGGGTTGTTCCATCCGTCAATATGTAGCGATAACGGGTGTTCATTTTTTCAGTGAATCGCGTTTTTTTCAGAGAAGTGAAAAACTCATTAATTGAATCAAAGTGATAAACTTCATACGCATCCTCGGTGGTGCTCTTTTTATTCGTTTCTGAAAATAAAACTTGATAATTCATATTGATATTCCTTGTTTTGGTTTTAACCCATCTTTCTGAAGATTCAGGAGCGGCGGTGTTGACGTTCTCCGAAGACATCCTGGTTTACCTGCAAGTTTTAATACATCTCTCTGTGAGTTCTTTCGCGGCAAGGGCGATGAAGCAAACAAAGGAAAGGTTTTGCAAGGGCGCAATGCGGCGAAGCGAACCCTTGCAAGATCTTGAGTTTGGGTGCGAAATACACGCCCTAGCGAAAGTACTTACGGAGAGATAAAAGCGATAGGTAAGGATGAATTCGGCCGACACGCAACGCGTGGCGTCCTTAGAGGCCGTGCGAAGCACGAAATGCCGTGCCGTTAGGTTTCGCTTGCTATCCGAAGGACAGAGACGCGTGCGGCTCTGCGGAAACCCATTCGTAAAACGAATAGTGTTGGAGTGTAGGCGACAGCTCGAAGACATCGAGTTGCCGTAGGAACCCATAGGTCGTTGTGTCTTTTTTAGGATAAATTAGTTTCAATGCCTTGTTATTACGATGAATAATCCACTTTACCTCGTTTTTTTACTCAACCCTTTTCTTAGACCTAATCTACTCATTTTTAATTAAGTCCACAGTTTTTCTCCTCTAACACTCTCTTTCTATCATTATTGTTATGTTGCGCTAAACCCAGAATGGTTCGGGGTTACCCGAACCATTTCTTGTCTTTGCTCAACGAAGCTCCAATGTTGTGTCAATGTGGATGCACCACTGGATATTTTTACCTCATAACAAACAGTATTTATTATTAGTATTAAAACAGCGTTAGACAAGTTGCTAAAAATGCACCTTTGATATCCTGATTGCAGGGCATGTAATAAGTAGCATAATCATCTTTTGGTACAGCTTTATAATAGCCCACCATGATATCGTCACAGGCTATCCACGTAGCGCGATCATCCTCGGTGATCTCATTGGCCGCAATGGCAGAGTTAATCACAGTTTCCTTAGTGTGCTCACCTCGCATTATGAGCACCAAACTGTCCTCAGTTTCGAGTAAAACAACTGGTGTTTCCTTCATCTTAAGCCCCCTTTTAACGGGTTAATTTATTGGGTATGGCATAACCATCCAGTAATTGCTCTCCGTATGATCGGGTATCAATTTCGTCATAAAAATCCAAGAGAGCCGACCATAATGGGGCAAAATCCAGGTATTTTCGTAAGTTCAACGAGCTAAAACGCTGCGTCCAGTTCACCAGTAATTCAATCAGATCATAATCGTGAATACCATCACGATTAAACCGGTTGTACCACGATTTAAACTCACTGGGGGTAATAAACGCTAACTCAATTTCGGCTTGCGCTAATCGGTTCTGGTACTGTTGCTCGACTTTAATTTGCGCTTTTTGTCGGGCGCGACTCTCAACGTGGTTATGCGATTGAATTTTGCGATCCTGCCGTTCACAGTCGCGAAAATAGCGTTCAGGGAAAAAATCGCGTACATTGCGATCGGATAACGGTAAAGGACAGACCAGTCCTCGGGACTGAATAAAGGTATCAAGTGCCGCAAGATAACGATTTTTTGACGGCATAGCCCGTTTGTCATCAAACGCCAAAATCAGGGTGATTTTCAGGTCGTCACATGTGATTGCGCCCGTATTGCCCGTAAAAAACCGAATTAAAGCACACGCATACGGATAACGTTTTTGATAGTGTCCTTTTTCAATTTTATCCTCCACATGAATGATGGCTTTTGCTGCCGCATATTGACGGTCGTTAAAAGGAACAAGGGCTAAATGGTTTGGGATCGTTGTCATGATTAGTCACACTGCCCTTTTCAAGGCAGTGTCTCCTCGTTTTTATTGAACATTATCCGTGTGATGAGTGTCTGCGTTGACATTGAGAAAACAGCTAGGCAACCAATGCGTGTCTTTGAGGCTGTTTTCAGCTAATTCCGCCGCATCCCCTTTCTTCATTTTGACAGCTTCAAGGGCTTTATCTGATGCCCCTGCATCGGTTAAACAATCACTGATTTGGTCTTTACTGATACGCCCAAAGAGGTTCGCTTTCGTCGGTTGCCACCATTGACGAAAATCAAAGGCAATCGCCTGTTCAATCGGGCGCAGAGCTTTGGCTAACGTGTTATCGTGCGGTCAACGTTTGCGCTGAACAAAACGCCAGTAATGCGACTAAATCCGCTTGCTCCCATGTCAGTAACCATGAAAAATCGGCTTGCCATGCGTCAGGGAGACGCATTGACCATGACTCAAATTGCGTATTGAGTAATTGCATTGCTTCACTGTCTTGAGCCGTCGGTGCATTGTTGAGTAATTCGTCCTGAGCACGTGAAAATTTAATGTTAAACGCGGTTTTGGCATACGGGGAACCAAACACCTGAATACACGCGTCATGCACCAACATCACCAATGCCACGTTCGGATGTTGTGTTAATGCCGCTTGAACGGCTAAGGTGCGCTCCGAAGAAAGACTTTTGCACAACGCTGCGCTGTAGGTAGAAACCGTCTCAACTTGAGTCGTTGATTGTTCACTCTCACTTTCAATTTCGCTTTCCGCTTCACTGCACTGTGGCGCTTGCTGTGCTAAGTCAATGACGCCACGGATGACACACGGCTCTCCATCACGGTCAAGGAAGACAACTACGCCTTTTGTGGCTTTTCCATCGGCTGACCACGCCTGATTTTTGGTACGGTCTTTAATGTCTTCAATCTGCTTTTCGCAATCTGCCACCGCTTGGCAAAGGTCAGCTTGTTCATTTTCGTCATCTGTTTCCCATGATTGCTGACGTAAATCTGTTTCACGAGCACGCAATTCAGCCAGTAAATCCGTAAATTCAGGGGGAATGACCGCCTCGGGCACATGACTGAGAGACAAGGTTTCCGCGTCATTACCGTAAAAACTTGGACGCTCTAAGCGGGCAATACCGTACTGCCAATTCTCAATATCGGCTAACAGCTCCGCACACACAGTGAGCTTATCGAGTGCCAATTTTTCTAATAGTGGAGCATTTTCAATGAATCCAGCTTCGGTGAAGAGGTCAATTTCAAGGGTTCCCCCTGCTTGCTCGTAGGCATCCAACCCAACAAACTTCACCAGTCGATTATTTTCGACGGGGGTTTTAGTTTCTTCAACCGCTTCACGTAAGTAACGTGGCTCTTTTTTCCAACCCGTTGCATTGTTCCAGACCATCACTTGGCGGTCGTGGTCAGGCGTTCCGGCTAACGCTTGCAGTTGGTCTAGGGCGATATTGTCCACATCCAACTCAGCTAATAGCTCGGGAGCCATGTTTGCCAAACGCAGACACTTTTTCACATGGTGAGTGCTAAACCCTAATAAGTCACCAATTTCAGACGCATTCTTGCCTGTTTTTTGTAGCTCGATAAAAGCATGAAGTTGGTCGGCTGGATGCATGGCTTCACGTTGGCTGTTCTCCGTCAGGGAAATAATCAGCGCATCGGACTCTGAAACCACTTTGACGGGCACAGGGAAACTCGACGCTAAATGCCCTTTTGTCACCAATTGTTGTAACGCCAGAAAACGACGTTGACCCGCAGCAACCCCGTAGACGTCATTGTCCATCGGGTAAACCACCAAGTTTTGTAACACCCCGACCGCTTGAATACTGTCTGCCAGTTCTGACAAGGCTTTTTCATCGATTGGGCGTTTACGCACATTGAGTTCACTTTGCATCAATACCGATAACGGCAATACATGTGCTTCCATGCTGTCCAATGCCTGATAAATCGCGTCGGCCTGTGCGGATTTTGTGCCTTTTTTTGCTTTACGTTGTTTTGGGTTAATGATAGTTTCTACTGTAGACATGTTAGTTACCTCTAGTTGATTAATGGTCTGGGTTAAGCGAGACTCAACCTCGCTTAACCCCTATTTCCCCTGAATCAGTTCAGGGCGCAGATAAAATAAATGGTTCAAATTGTCACTAAAACCAATCGGATACCCCTCTTTCATAAAAATACTGTTGGAATCGAAAGCATCACTGTGCAGCGTGATTTCTTCGTCGTACAACTCAGGTGAAATATCCCCCTCGAACAAATCCAATAACCGTGTTAATGGCGCAATGTAATGCAATAAATCCGCTTTCTGACCATCTGTCAGTGGGGTTTTACCCCTTCTTTCGTTAGATTCTGGAGCTGCAAGGTGTTGATGTGATGACATATTTGAATCCTCCTCGGTGTTAATGATTTCTTTCGTTGAGTTCCTCCGCTGCAAAGGCCGTACAGAGCCGAGACAAGGAAGAAAGCAAGGGCGGAGACAAAATTGTTGGTAAGCGCAGCGGCAAGAATTTTGGTGGAGTTCACTTAACCCTTGCTGTATGACGACTTGAGGCTATGTTTTAGGCCAAGCTGTGGGACACAATGAACGATTAACGACACAAACGGTGAAAATGGCAGCACCCGACTTGCCGCGAGAGAAGCGAACGGCAAGTCGACATTAACGCTTAGCGCAGCTAAGCAGTGAACCAGGGGCGGTCCCGCAGGGGGCTGCACCCCTACCCTTTGCGCCACGTTGAAAACGTAAAAAAGGCGCAGCGGTTGACCTTTCAAGCCGGTTGACCCCATTTTCCACATTTGGCGAGCCAGTGAACGCGCCCCAAACAGGCGCGAGAACGGGAGTGTACGGGGAACCTGCGCCAACTGTGTGTAAATGGGGTCAATCCGGCGTTCGGCTTAAGCCTGGCTCAATGCCAGCATGAAGCCGTTGCCCCGAAACGCAAAAAAGGCATATCCACAAAATCAGTGGATAACTTTAAATAACTATGTTGATAACAAGGTTAATGAGCTGATTAATGAATGAATATTAATAATGTTCAAAAAATCACCAAATATTGATTAGCATTTTACGACAGGAATGTCCGAAAATTGAGTTGTCCAACCCGGGGAAAGAAATTGCTGCTTCATTTTCCACAACGCTCCTAAGGGATGACCATAATAAAATTGCTCAGCCTGGCCTTTTCGGAGTGCTCGCATCGCCTCAATGCCCTTAATGGGGCACTGTTGCAAAGTTTTACTGAGATTAACCTATCTACCATATATAGTCATTTATATTAATAAAAATCCAATATATTGTGGCTATAACACTTTATTTTTTATAAAAATCACACTTTGCAACAGTGCCGTTTATTTTTGATGGCCATCCCTGATCCTTATATTTATTCAAACGTAATTGTCACATTATCATTAAAACACACCCTTTACGTGCCATAATTTAAATGACGGGTAATGTGACTTCCATTGACAGAGTCCGGCACAAAAATCAGAATGTCACATAATCGAACGTATATGTGACAGGTGTAAAATGTTAATTGGTTATATGCGGGTATCAAAAGCAGATGGTTCTCAGGCGAATGATTTACAGCGTGATGCGCTGATCGCTGCCGGCGTTGACGCTGCCCATCTTTATGAAGACCGGGCATCGGGCAAGCGAGAAGATCTCCCTGGACTTATTGCCTGTCTGAAGGCCCTGCGGCCAGATGACACCCTGATTGTATGGAAACTGGATCGACTTGGTCGCGACCTTCGTCATCTCATTAATACGGTGCATGACCTTACCGGACGCGGGATAGGCCTGAAGGTACTGACCGGTCACGGAGCGACTATCGATACCACGACAGCTGCCGGCAAGCTTGTTTTTGGGATCTTTGCCGCACTGGCCGAGTTTGAGCGTGAACTGATTGCTGAACGAACGACTGCAGGTCTGGCATCAGCAAGAGCCCGTGGGCGGAACGGCGGCCGGCCTTATAAAATGACGCCAGTCAAACTGCGACTGGCAATGGCATCAATGGGGCAACCAGAAACAAAGGTCAGTACGCTATGCCAGGAACTTGGGATAACCCGGCAAACTTTGTACAGGCATATTTCCCCTGATGGTCAACTGCGAGCGGATGGGATCAAGTTGCTCAACCGTGGATAATTTGAACGGACGGAAAAATCTGAGGTTCCGGCGTAGAACCCCGATGTGATTTTTTTGTGTGGCGTAGAACTGCAGGCAACTAAAAACAATGACGCTAAAGACAAAAACACCAGACGTTTTTTCATGGTTAAACATCCCATATTATGGTTAGATAAAATAAATACCGGTAGGTAATTGACCGGTGGAGAAATAAGGTAAAAGTTAAAGGTTAAAAGCTGACGTAATAAATAACCGTCTCATCTTCGATTAATTAATAATGGGTAGTCATTATCTGAATAGCTGGTTATTCAGAGGGGCATTTTTTCCAGCGTGTTTAGAGCCTATCTCAATAGGGATTAATTACCGCATAAAAAAATATCATCACTGTAACCAAAACCTTATACAGCCTGACTTTTAAGTATCGATATAGATGGGTAAGGTAATGAATTTACCTCCTATTGAGATAGGCTCTAAATATGCGTTTTAAAGTTTAATTTAACACACTTTACATATTGTCACTCGTTATCTAAGCTTAAGAAAGCTAGACAACTTTTCTAGCGAAAAAATCACTTATTTTAATTAATCGAGAACCTCGATGGGGTTAATTATGCCTAGACATATACTTTCTCTATCAATACTGTCCTTATCCGTGTTATCTGGCTCAGTAATTGCTGCCACAAATAGCCCTGGAGGTATTATTTCTTTCTCCGGTGCAATTAGTGATACTACCTGTACGATTAATGGTAATAACAGCGCTGATATGTCGATTGCTTTAGATCCGATTATATCTTCTGATGCAGGAACAACGGCAAGTACAGTTATTACAAAAAACCAAAAAGCCTTTGGGCTTACCTTTTCAAACTGTGCAATTGTTGGTGGAGGTACGCCAGCAGGGACATTAAAACTTCACTTCTCTTCAAGTAATATTTCGCCTTCAGGCCTGTATTTAATGAATACAACAGTGAACGAAAATGATCCGGCCGTTGCTCGTAACGTGGGCTTTAGCTTGTCACAGACTGGATCACCAACCGTTGCTATTCCATTAAATACGACCTTTGATACTCAGTTAACCGCAGCCAATACCACTTCAGCTGCGGGTGCAACATTGAACTTAATTGCTAGCTACTACAAAACAAATGCGACTGCCGCATCTGTCGGTGCGCTGCAATCAAACGTTGTTTATACCGTTTCATATCTATAACAATAAACTCAAGCTAGGTTCCTCTGAACCTAGCTTTTAGTGAGAATTTATTATGAAAATAAAATTATTATTCTTACTTCTTTTATTTTTTTCTAAAGAAACATTTTCAAACGTTATTATTACAGGAACAAGGATTATATATCCAGAAGCTGCACAAAGCATGTCTGTGCAATTAACTAATAAAAGTAACACACCGTCATTAGTTCAATCATGGATTGATGATGGTAATATAAACTCAACACCTGAAAATTCAGATACTCCGTTTTATCTTTATCCTCCTATTATCAAAATAGAGGGTTTACAAGGTCAACAATTAAAAATTAAAAAAACAGACAGAAAACTTCCAGATAATGTTGAAAGTGTTTTTTATTTAAATGTCCTAGATATTCCTAAAGCGCCAGATTCAATGAAAGGGAAAAATGTCATTCAATTAGCGGCGCGTTCAAGAATAAAATTATTTTATCGACCTAAGGGATTAACTGAATCACCTGAAAATATCACGGACAATATTAATTACCAGCTAAATAATAACGGTATTGTCGTGAATAATAATTCCCAATACCACTTTACAATTGCTGCTATTACAACGCCTGAAGATAAAAAAACAACGCTTGTTGATTCAGAGATGGTTCCACCCCACACATCCAAAACACTGCCGTTAAAAAAGCAGTTAAAAGGTAACAATCTTATTCTGACTTATGTTGATGACTATGGTGTTTTCAAATCTAAAAACCTTCAGCTTTAACAGAAGAAACCATCATGAAAAAAGAAAATTATCTCTACATCCTTATTTTAATAGGGCTACAGACTTATCTAAAAAATGCATTTGCAGATGAATTCGATACCTCCCTTTTGGTAGGTGAATCTGCAAAAGGAGATATTTCTCGTTTCTATTCGGATGGACAAATTCCAGCGGGCAAACAACTTGCGGACATCTATGTTAATCAGGTTTGGAAAGGACAGTTTGACATCAATGTTGAAGATAATGGTAAGCAAATCAGCATTGCGCAAAGTGATGTCCCTAAGCTCGGTTTAAAAACCACACCTAACCAAACAGATCAGCCTGAGGATAACGCATATGTTCAACTCAGCTCACTGGCACCCAATTTACATTACCAATTTAAAATCAGCGAATTACGACTAAACATTACCGTTCCACAAGTGTCGATTAAACAATCTGAATCTGGTTATGTCGATCCCAGCTTGTGGCAACATGGCGTGCCAGCCATTATTTTTGCTTATAATACAAACTATTACACTTATAAAGAGAAGAAACACGAAAAGAGAAATAATGAGAATTTCTATGCCACCCTCAACTCGGGTGTCAATTTAGGTGCATGGCAATTTCGTGATGAATCCAGTTATCGCTATTCATCCCATGGCTCGCAAAAATGGCGCAATAACACCCGCTATGTATACCGCCCAATCAGCCAGATTAACTCAGGGCTGAAGGCTGGCGATTTTTATACACCAACGGCGCTATTTAATAGCATCCGTATGCGAGGAATAATGCTCGCAACGGAAGTGGGTATGTTGCCAAACTCAAGCCAAAACTTTGTGCCGATTATTCGGGGCGTCGCACAAACCAACGCCTTAGTCAGCGTTTATCAAAATGGGTATTTGGTCTATCAAGAAAACGTGCCGCCAGGTGAATTCGCATTTAACGATATTCAGCCTAGCGCGGGAAGCGGTGATTTATTGGTGGTCATACAAGAAGCGGATGGGCGAAAAGAATCATTCTCTGTTCCCTACTCCGCCGTACCCGACATGCTTAAAGAGGGTGTTTCCAACTATAACGTTCTTGCTGGGCAAGCAAAAATCGACAATACCTCATACCAACCTAAATTTATTCAAGGTGAATATCATTACGGCTTGAATAACTTAGTGACGCTCTATTCCGGCGCTCTACTCAGTGAGAAATATTATTCCGCCGTCATTGGAAGTGGTTGGAACTTTCGCTTTGGTGCTATCTCCGCAGACGTCACTCATGCCAAAACTAAATTGGATAGTGGAGATAAGAGTGGTCAAAGCTATCGTTTAACCTACAGTAAATTTATTGATGCCACTTCGACCAGTTTAACGCTCGCCACATACCGCTATTCCACTAGCGGCTACTATAGCTTTGTCGATTCAATTTATTCTCATGATAACTATAAAGCCTGGCAACGATATCAAGACGAAAATGCCAACCAAATTGGCAATAATAATAACAATTCCGATCTCTCGCTAAGTAACTTCGATGCCTTACGAGGCTCACGGGCGAAAAATACCTTCACCGTTAACTTGAATCAGCAACTTGGCGACAATTATGGCTCTGTTTTTGTTTCTGGAACCCATCGTGATTACTGGAATACTCACGGCAGTAGCCGAGAATATCAAGTTGGTTATGCCAACAACTACAACGACATTTCCTACAACGTATCTGTATCACGGATGCGTAATTATGATAATAAAGAAGAAACCCGCGTTTATATGAATATCAGCGTTCCCATTAGCCTATTCGAAAAACGCGCTAACGTGAGCTTAGGCAGCTATTTTACTGATTCTCACTATGAACAAACTGCCATGAGTGTCAGTGGCATCGCGGGGAAAGATAACCAAATTAATTACACCGTGACAGGCACGAATCAGTCTGGGGGTAACAATGTCCTCGGTGGAAATATTACCTATAAACACCCTTACACCACATTATCCGGTTCTTACACCGAAGCGAATGATTATCGTCAGGCAGGGTTAGGTGCCCGAGGTACCTTGGTTGCTATCCCTAACCATATCGCCTTATCGGGTGATACCGGGGATACCTATACCATCATTGATGCCCCAATGGCCGATAATATGATGGTTAATGACAATAAAACCACACTAACCAATCAGCGCGGTGTGGTGCTCGTGACCAACAGCACCCCTTATCGCGCTAACTCATATACCCTTTCTGATACCGAAAACACGGCTGGCGCTGAAGTGCTCGGAAATATGGCGAACATCAGCCCGTATCAAGGCGCAGTTAACTACATCAAGTTAGAAACAGACACTCGACAAACCTTTATTTTACGTGGTGAAAAAACGGATGGTCATAGCCTGCCATTCGGTACAGAAGTTGTGGATCCACAACAGCAAAGTATTGGATATGTAGGGCAATCTGGCGTGTTGTACCTCAAGAGTGATCAACTACCTTCAGCCTTACACGTCAAGCTGAAAGGGGAAAAAGAGTGCGTCATTCATCAACCAATTAACACGATGGATAAAGGTAAAAACCGCTGTCAATAAAGGAACATCCAATGAAAAAAACCACATTGGCATTATTATTTTCCAGTTTACTTGCCGTCAGCCAGTATGCCTCTGCGAACTGTCGACAAGCGACAACAGTCACGGCGTCCCCGATTACGTTTGATATATCAAACGATTTAAGCAACTCATCGACTGTCGTGGTCAAAGACTCTCGAACCATATTTTCCGGTACATTTACTTGTACCAATAATGGACTACTCCCTAATGTCGTTGGTATTGCCTCACCATTTCAAGGTCGCAAAGCAACGGTAGGGTTTAATGGCGGCAAACAGCTAGTTGAAATTACTGTGACCAAACTAGAAAAAAATAATGTCACGGGTCTTGCTGTTGGCTCCCATAACGCCAATGAACTGAATGTGAATTTTACAATGCAATTTACCCTTGTGAGCACCAAACCTAGTACAAACTACACTGAAATTGCTGGTAATACCGTCTCTATTAACCCCGTCGTTTTTGCCTCAGATGCCTCCAGCTTCGGTCTTGTGAAGTGGCTTGTGGATGTGGTTGTCAGGCTTCTCGCTTTTTTACTTGGGCTGACTTGGACGACTCAACCCGACGATATTTACTTACAACCCGTGCTAGTCACTTATAGCCCCATTACCACCACTTGTAACTTTGCGAATCAGGGTCTAGTCGTGACTTTGCCACCCGTCAGTATTAGCACGGTCAAATCGGCAACTCGTGCAGGCTATACCCCCTTTAATCTCAACTTCACTTGCAGTGATTTTCTTGCGGGAGGCAATGCATCAAGGGATATCAGTATTTTCTTATCCAGCAGCAGCTTACTCCCAGCAGATAAAACCACCATGAATAACACTGCCAGCCAAGGCGCTGCCGGTGTAGGTTTTAGACTCGTGATGGCGAGTAATCCTAATACGCCTATCACTCTATCCAATAGCGTGTCAGCACAAAGTACCGCAACGTCTATTTTCACTGTGGCAAAAGGAAGTCCCATTTCCCCATCATTTACCCTCAATATGGGGGCTTACTATTACCCTTATACCCCTTCCATCGTGACACAAGGTCCCGTATCCAGCACCGCAACTGTAGTCATGTCATACAACTAGAAGGATGAAAAAATGCGGTATATTCAAGGAGTTTTTTACGGTTTAATGTTGCTTCTTCTTAGCTCGCAGACGCATGCGAGCTTAATACTCAAAAAAACGCGTTTGATTTACTTAAGCGACCAAAAATCTGCCAACATTCAAGCCATTAATGACAGTGAACAAGCAAGTTTAGTCCAGAGTTGGATTGATGAGGGCAATATCCACTCCACCCCTGAAACGACAAAGGTGCCGTTTATTGTGACGCCCCCCGTGACCAAAATCGCCGCTCATGATGGCACGCAATTACGGATTCGATTTATTGGTGGGGATTTACCACAAGATAGAGAATCCGTTTTTTACCTGAATGTTCTTAATATCTCGCCAAAACCTCAAAATAAAGAAGGGATGAATATTATCCAGCTGGCGCTACAAATTCGTATCAAAGTTTTTTATCGACCCACAGCGCTTGCCAATGGCGTAGAGTCGTTTATCAATAACGTGAGTGCGTTACATTCCGAAAATCAGCTTTCGATTAAAAATCCCACCCCTTATTTTTTGAATATTTCACAGCTCTATTATGAAAATAACCAAAATAATCCCATCGCGAAAAGCGTTATGATCCCACCCTATTCAACCGAAAAGATCGAAGGGAGTCATCGGCAAAATGGCAAACTTATTGCAGTATATATCAATGATCAAGGTAGTCTAGTAAGCCACATTATACAAACTAATCAATTATATTGATAATCATACCCTATATTTTATCAATTCTGGCTAGCTTATTGGCCAAAATGCAGGTAACCACAAAATTGTTTTTTCTTTGTAATAATTGCTTAACCCAATTTTGATGTTGAATTGAACATATCAAAATCAGGCAATTACACAATCTTATATACAGGCTCCCACAGTGCACTGGGTTATCGTTCATGGTTAGGAAATTCGATTAACAGTTTAAGGGGTCTGAAGCCCAACCGTATGAAAACGTACGCTAAGAACATAAGCACGCCGTTGGCGTGAGCATCGCGGCAAAGCCGCTCTATTTCTAGGCAACACCCTTCTCGTCTTTTATACTCTGCTCTATGTATATTCCCAGACCGGCTAAACTGCTATTTCAATACCATGACGGATGGGATCGCTTCATCGATAACAACCCCGTCGATGAATGGCAACTCCTCTGTGTCGAAAAGATGCTCGCCTGTAGCACCTGTGCTATGGGCGTTCGACGTTATTGCTGCTCTTCTCCTGATTGCACCCATTCACGCTTCTTTTGCCAAACCTGTAAATCTAAAGCCTGCAGTGCCTGTGGTCTCAAAGGTACCAAACAATGGATCGCCCAACAGCGCCATATTTTGCCGGATTGCGAATGGCAACATATCACCCTCACTATGCCCCACCTGCTTTGGTCTTTCTTCAACAATAATTGGCCCTTGCTCAACCAACTCTTTCGCTGCGCCACTCGTGCTATGCTCAAACACGCCAAGCGCCTAGGGCTCGAAATTGGCATTTTTTGTGCGCTACATACTTATGGTCGCCAACTTAATCAACATCCGCATATTCATTTGTCAGTGACCCGAGGCGGTCTCACCAAATACGACACCTGGAAGCCCATTTTCTTTAAAAAGAAAGACGTCGAAAAAGTCTGGCGTAGTGCCGTCATTCGCCTCCTGCGTGACAGCTATTTCCAGTTACTACCGAATAAATTGCCTGGCTTCGGGCATATTCGCGATTATCCGACCTGGTGTCGTTACCTCAATGCCCAGTTCCAACGCTATTGGAAGCTGCATTTTGCTAAAAAGACCCGAGGCGCGTGGCACAACGTCAAATATCTTGGACGTTACTTAAAACGACCTCCTATCTCGGCTTCTCAATTGAAACATTACAGTGGGGGTACCGTGGTTCATCATTATTATGACCACCACAGCCAACAATATCGACGACAGACCCTATCCCAAGAAGAAATGATACGACGTTATGTCAGTCATATCCCAGCGCGGCATTTTAAGATGATCCGTTATTACGGTTTTTTAGCCAATCGAAAACGTGGACGCTTGTTACCTAAAGTGTATGACGCGTTGGACATGATACATCCTAACGTGCCTGAAAAACCGGGCTTTGCAGCGCTTATCAAAGGGTTTTTAAACACCGATCCGTACCAATGCATTTTATGTGGGAACCGACTGCGGTTTATGAGTGCGGAAAAAGGCCTACACGCGGTGACTTTACTGTCAGAAAGGCGGGATAAAATGGACAAAAAACGATGGTTGCAAACCGCTGCCTAGGATCAGTGTGCCTATTACTTCAGTTTTTGGTTAAAAATGATGCGATTACGCATTAGCATAGTTAAATTTAAATACGATATAGACCCTTTAGGACATACGATTTCAAAGGTATCAAAATCGATTAAAGCAGCGAAATAAATGACCTATCCATAGTTATGATATCAATGTGTTATGAGCAAAATTTGGACTTTTCGATGAAGTGGGCTACCCCCTCCTAAAAGAGGAGAGCATAAAAAAGTGTGGGGTATCTCTTTAATCAATTAGTATGATCGTTCTCGTATTGATTGTGACAAAGGAGGAATAATGACTGTTTATAAGGTCAAAGTGGCTATTCGCGATATTAGCCCGATGATTTGGCGACGTTTTCGTATTCACGGTGGCATGTCACTTGGCGCTTTCCACTTTCTCCTGCAATTTGCGTTTGGTTGGGATAACTACCACCTCCACTCTTTTCATATTCATGGCAAAGACTACGGTATTAGCTACGAAGGTGGATTAGGCTTTTATGATAATCCTTGGTCGGTTTCGCTTGCCTCATTTCAGTTTGAAAATCGCGATAAATTTACTTATGAATATAATTTTTACCGTCATTGGTTATTAGATATCCGCATTGAAGCGGTTGAATCAAACGTAAATAAAACCATGCCATTTTGTCTTAGTGGTGAAGGAATGCCAGATGCTACCACATATGATGAAATGGAAGCTACGATTAAACTTTTAGAAGCCATTGCAGAAAGTAATGACAGCACGACTTGGGCAGACATTCAAGAATTTATTGATGAATACAACCGAGTTAAGTTTAACCGCCGAAGTCTCAATCAGTTATTAAAGCGCTATGATTTTGACACACCGAACTATTCACAAGGCTTAGACTGGACTCTCTAAAGGTATACTTTTACGTAAATAGAGATCTCTGTCCTTAAATTGTCTCTAAAGGTGGTATAAATTGGGGTTTAGAGAGTATTATGAAAACCTCTATAACCTTTATGGATTATTCTATGATTTATGCTTACATTCGTATCAGTTCTGCTGAGCAGAATTCCGCACGACAAGAAATTGCGATTCAAAATTCAGGTTATAAAGTCAAAACCGTTTTTACTGATATTGCCAGCGGCAAAGATACGCATCGACCCAATTTACAACAATTATTAGCGTTACTCGTATCTGGAGATATGTTAATTGTTCATTCTATTGATCGTTTATGCCGTAATATGATGGATATGTGTTATTTAACGTTAGATCTGAAACAGCGAGGAGTTTCACTAATTTTTCTCAAAGAAAATATTTGCTTTTCAGCGAATGAAAACAATCCATTACAAGAGCTTCAATTGCATATGATGTCCGCATTTAGTCAATTTGAACGAGCGCTAATTAGGGAACGCCAAGCGGAAGGAATTGCGGCTAAAAAACATCGAGGGGAACAAACGGGGCGCCCTCCTGCAGATAAGCGTAAGGTTGTCATGGTTGATGAATTAAAAGCGAAAGGCATTCGTCTTAAATTAGCCTGCGATAACGTTGGAATAGGTGTTTCAACTTACTATAAGTTAAGGAAAAAATAATCCATTAACTTTGGAGGTCGTATGATGAAGATCGTAGTGACAGTAAAGGTTATAAAAACAGTAAAAAAATGGTACGGTATTTAGGGGAAATGATAACTTATATTGATAATAACCAAGCTATGATCCCAAATTATGGGAAACGGTATCGCTATGGTGAACCCATTTCAACGGCATTTGTGGAATCAACAGTAAATGAAGTTATTGCAAAACGAATGGCAAAAAAACAGCAAATGCAGTGGAGCCAAGAAGGCGCACATTATCTTTTACAAACCCGAGTGGCCGTTTTAAATGATGAATTAGAGGGCATCTTTTACCGTTGGTATCCTAAACTAAGTAGCACTAAGTTAGATACAATGGCTGCGTAAATACCCCACACATTTTTATGCTCTCCTAGTATCAACCTCAGTATGTTAAAACCATTATATTTCTAATAAAGCAGCCATCAAAATCTTTGTTGAAAACAATAAAATCCCCCATTAATCCCCCCATTTTTAAATTGCTTATTTATTGATATACCCAAAGTTGATTAAATGTAAATTAATATTTATTGATTATTTATTTATGTTTTAAAACTATTTAAGTTTGTTAGCCCTCAAACGAATAAATTGGGCCCTATTGCAAAGTTTGAATGAGCCATTATGCTAAGTTAACCAGCCCTCTACGGAAGCTTACCTCATGAATGCATTTAGAGGTCGTCAATTTCACCGGTATTATCATCCTTTGGGCTATGCGTTGGTACTGAAAATACGAAATCAGTTATCGAGAACTTCAGGAAATGTTGGCTGAGCGCGGTGTCAATGTAGATGGGCTTGTTGCAAAAATCACTTAAGTGAGAAACACTCACACTGTCGATGCCCTCTTTAGGGGAAGCCATGCCAGCGAATGAGTTCAAATGGAAACATGTTGCCCCTACGCTCATCCTTTGGTGCTTACGTTGGTATGGCTCAACACCACTCAGTTACGCCAATGTCAGTGATATGCTGGCTGAACGAGGGATTTCTGTTCATCGCTCGACCATTTATCGTTGGTTTATTGAATATGCGCCCATTCTCCGTAAAAACTCAAAAAATATCAATTTATTCGGGCTGTTTCCTCTTGGCAGCTCGATGAAACTTACGTCAAAGTGAACGGAAAATGGTTTTACCTTTACCGTGCAATAGATAAATACGGAGACACTCTGGATGTTTATTTTTCACCCAAACGTAATCGGTATGCCGCCTATGAATTTCTCAAACGCGTATTAAAACCTTACACCGCTGAGCAACAACCCAAAACGTTAAATACCGATAAGCATGCGGCTTATGGTTACGCCATAGCCCGCTTAATAAAAGAAGGCAAGCTCCGCGAGGATGTACAGCAACGGCAAGTCAAAACTCTCAATAATCGAATTGAGTCCGATCATGCGCCGATTAAAAAATTGATTGTTACAACGGGTGCTTTTAAATGTGCTAAGCGCGCTTGGCGAACAATTCAAGGGTTCGAGACCTTGCGTAAACTGAATAAAGGCCAATTTGATGAATGGCTACGTCGATATGAACCTGAGTTTCGGGTACGTGAGCGCTCTGCCTTTATGAATCGCTTATTCAATGTGGAGACGGTGTTAGCCTGAAATTCCACTCCAAGTTGGACGTAAAACAATCTTATTTATTTTTTGCAACAAGCCCAGATTCCTAACCATGAACCCTTAATTTTATATTCCTTCTATATAAAACTTAAGGTAAAAGCAATTTTATACCAATAGTTTCATTAGCTTTCCCAGCCGAGATACCACATATTCTTATTTTGGTATTATCCAATAATCTCTTACCATCCAAAGCACCACCAACGATACTGGTTCGTATTATCCCATTATTATTACTTGGTGGATGTGTAACGCTTGCTTTAACAGAATATAGAGAATTATTAAATATAGGGCCTTCAATGCATTCTCGTCCTTTTAACTTAATATCATTAAATTGGTTCACATCAATATATGCAAATCTAGGCAAAGACCATTCATCTGCTCTTTTATAGCTATCAGTATAAACTAATCCTGTATATTCACCGTTATAACGCATCCCCAACATAGGATTTTCTAAGGGGGCTTTTGAACATTTAACGTAGCCTCTAGCATGTAAAGAAGCGACATTTGTCCACTTATTATTATTTACTAAAAAGCTAGTACTATATTTAGTTTCTAAGGTCGAGGTTGGGCGGTAATCACTTCCACTTGGCCCCCAAACATAGATAGCCTGTTCTACAATCAACTTACAAGATGATATCTCTTTAGTATTCTCATTTAGGAAAACAGCAAATCTATCTATCGATACCGACCGTCCACGATCCAAAGACCAGTTTAGAGTAACAGGATACCTGTACTCTTTATCCTCCTCCCTAACGGGATATTCTGCGCTATATGCACTATCAACAACGAAAAGTAATATAATTACTTTTTTTTGCTTCACCATATAATCACCTTAACATAATTTACTATCATGGTAGTTTTATATATTCTTATTAAAAATATATAAAATATAATCGATTCATTAATTATCAAAATAATAAAGTACTTTTAGATACGCTTGTAATTTTGCACCGACTCAAGGCAACACAGAGCGAACCTCATTTTTTAATACAATTTTCTGATAATCGCCAATGTAACTTTCAGAGGCAGTAACGGACTCATTTTCCCGCTACTGAAAAGCCATTTTTAAGCCTCATCCCACTAAGGACAAGGCTCAGATAACTATCTAACCATTATGGTTAAAGCATCATATTCCTGCTCTGTGTTCGAATGCCCTAAATCGGAGCAACCTTCACGGTAACGCTGCCTTTATACTCTCCGGCATCCAATGTGTCTGATTTTTGTCCTGCTACCCCTGAGAATACGAAGTCTGTCGTGCTTGTATTTTGCACAACATTATGTTCATATGCTCCACTTGCAAATACCGCATCTTTCCCTGCAACACGCAATGCCACCTTCAATTTCGAGGGGGTGTTACCTGCGGATGGACTCTTGCCTGTATGTGTCAGAATGATATTCTTACCATCAGCCCCTGGACTGGTTAATGTCAACTTACCACTCCCTCCCCCGCAATTGGTTGTCACTTTTACGGTATTCGCAGTCAGTCCTTCTGACTTCATCGCCGATGTACTCCCTAACGCAATCGATGTCTTATCCAGTGCTAAAGTACATTCTTTAGTAACTATCGCTGAGATAGCCACCGTTGCCTCGGTCGCGGCATAGCTTATACATGACGCTCCCAAAATAGCCGTACCAACTAACATACTAATGTGAAAATTTCTATTATATTTCATGATATGACTTCTCTCTGTTATGTGAAAAAAATTAACCCTGCGAGTAAGAACAAGGCCACAATAATTAAAACTGCAAAACAGGTAGATACCTTAAATCTCACCTACTTCGTACCTCTCTTCGTGTAAGATCTTTTTACCACGGGGACACTTTTTATTCACACGATATGCTGATAGTTTGTAATGAAGGCTCTTTAGTTTCTTCCAATACCCAGTCTGCCTGACATTGTTGGTCTGGCTGATTTCCCCACTTCCCCATAATGGAGCCCTTCGACGAAAGCCCGGAGAGATAAACCTGCCCATCATCCCCCACAATTCCAACGCTGTTTACCCCGTTACTGCTGACATTAATCACAGCCCCCATAGGCAGTGGTTTTTCGTTATAGATCAATTTCATTAACACTCTGGCACCGCGTTTAATCTGAAAATCAGCACGCACAACAGCACCTTTGCTCGGCATGACATGAGTCACGGGTGAGCCGATGTCTAACTGCTCATTTAATTGCCCGACATCTACTGCAACACGATTGGTTTGATATTCGCTGACCCACGGGTAAATTGCATACCCTTGCCAATCGGTTTTAATGCCGGAATTACTACTTAACGGGATACCGCTTTCCCCCTCAGCGCTCACCAATACCGCCGTTTGCCCAAGAGGTTGTCCAATAGTCATTCCTCCGCTGTGGAGAATGACGCCCCCTCTGAGGTCATAACTCACTTGGCGATAATCGCGTCCTCGACTGTACCCTGCAGAAACATTGCCATATCTGCCGTTATACCCTACGTGGACATTACTTGAGTTTCCATTTCGCTGAGAGAACCCCTGATTAACACTCCAGTTCATGTTATTTTGTGCCAGTAAGGTGCCACTTAATCCCACTTGTTGGGTTAATTCGCCCTCACTCCCGCGGTTCATGCTCGACGATAAATACACTGGGGAGCCGCTGTCTCGACGGGTTAATGGCATCGATATCCCAAAGTAGATACTTCGGTCTGTATTTTTTAATGATGAGTTCCGTGTTTCGTTGTAACTAAAGCTATACGAAACATCGCTAATAAAACTACTGACCCCAGTTTGTAAAGAAAGTGAGTTGCCCCTCCTCCCCCAAAATGTTTCTCGTGTTCCCGTAACAAATAAAGAGCTGTTATCACCGATACGTTGAGTTAAGTTAACTTCCATTTTTTCTCGACGCTTCTGTGTTAAATCAAACCAGTCATCATGTGAACGAGACTTCAGCTGTCCCGAAGTATCTCGTTGTTGTTCATTTAACCAACCTGACATTCGCGAACGGTAGTTTTCTGATAACGTGTAAAACCCTTCTGTTGAATAACGATAGCCCGCAAGTTGCACTGTCGTTCCGAGTGCGTCAAACGCGCGACTGTATAAAAATCGTAGTGACTGCCCTCTTCGCGATTGGCCATCAGCCAATTGACTGTTAGCCACGGTGACATCGGCAGATAATGCCCCCAAATACCCCAGGCTGATACTGCTCCCTAAGGCTATAGCCTGATAAAGTTCGGCATACTGAAGTCCAACGTAGACAGTCACATCATTGGGTAACCCCCTGGCAAGCATCCCTTGAATATATCTTGGTTCAGAATCTATTCCATTCCCGATTAACTGCCCTACGGTTAATTCGTATTGAACTGCCCCTTGGCGCAATAAGGAAGGTAATGAGGCATAAGGTATGGTAAAGATACGTTCGCTGCCATCGGCTTCCGTGACCGATACTTTTAATTCACCACTAGTATAAATAGGGATAATATCATTGATTTCAAAAGGGCCTGGTGCCACGTTGATGTTGTAAACAATATGCCCATTTTGATACACGACCACTTGTGCATTACTGAATGCAATGCCACGTATCACCGGCGCATATCCACGTAGAGAATGCGGTAACATGTTCTCATCTGTGTGCAGTTGTACGCCTCGAAATGAGGTTGCCTCGAACAAGGTGCCAGAGGTGCTGCCATCCCCAATCAGCAATTCACTGAGCCAAGGCTTAATTGCTCGGGTTACCCATGTTCGTCCATAATTCCATTCACGCTGCGAGTAAGTATCGCCTCGATATTCTCGCAAGGTGCGCTCATTGCGTAAGCGCCATGCCCCCCAGTTAAGGCCACTGTTTAAACGCAAATAATAATTTTGACTCTGCCCAGACTTTCCTGATTGATTGACGCCACTAAAGGTGTAATTTAAGAGCCCAGCGGTAATACCATCATCCCAACGCTCAGGGGACACCCATCCTTTGGGCCTGCTCTCCATCCAAACCTGTGGGATACTGATATTCAATTGCATATTGGCAAAATCGAACATCACACTGGCCTTTGGAATGAGTGATTGAATATCAACACAAGCCGCGGCTTTATCACTCAACTGATTCGCTTCAAATAACGCCAGTTTCACACCCAGTTCAACAAAATCAGTTCGAGATAGACAAGGTCTCAATCCCGTCTCATCGTGAAGAGGATTTGCAGATGATAAATTGTCTATTGTCACAAATTCAACGTCACGAATGCCCACTTGCTCACCATTCACCAACAACGTCACACGGTAAATCCCTGGTAATTGCTGACTATCCTTTAACAACGCAATATCCGCTATTGTCTGGCCGGTAATCAACTCAGGTGGAAACCATAACGATTCGGATAAACTCAGCTTAGGTACCCCGAGTCCCCCTAATAATAGGGAGAAACTCAAAAAAGAGATTATATCATTTGGGCTCATTATCTTTTTCATCGGGTCATATACCTTGTTTACTTAATTTCGCTACTCGCTTTATCCATGCCACCATAATCATTGATGCTGCTATAACTAATGGTGTCACCTTTGCGCCCTGTTAGAGGGATTGATGTTTGCCCAAGCGGAGCAAGCATCACTTCATTTGCCATTGAATCCTTCAATTTAAGGTTCGTGAGCGTGAAATAATATGGGGTCGGGTTGTGAGCAACGATGGTCGAGCCCTGTTGCGTAAAGTGCAATAAGGTTAGTGCCTTTTCTCGCTTCGGCGACAAGCCAGCTGGGCGGGCAAAAAATTTCAATTGTGTTTCTGTTGCAATAACGATACGACTTTGATCATCGCTATTAGTTAAACCTGGTATGGCTTTCACCTTGAAGTAATACAACGTTTCCCTGTCTTGGGGATACACTGTCGCTGACGCGATGATGCGCAATATATTTTCACTATTCGGGGCACTTTGATAAATCGGAGGCGTGACAACAAAGTCCGTAGTTTTTTTTTCATCCTCGGTTTCAACCCAGGATTGAATGAGATACGTCGTATCATCATTAGTATTGTGAACAGAAAAACTGATTTGCTTTTCATTCAGGGGGTAAATAACACGTGACCCTGATAACGAAATCCCCTCCGCATAAGAGGTGGTTGTAAAAAGTAGAAAGCAGCTCAATATCACACATAGTGTATCTAGCCATTTTTTAGTCTTTAATATCATAAAAAAACATCTTCAAATAATATAATTAAAAGAATTACGTGGGGGAGTTCAGTGATCGCAAAGTGATGATGTTATAAAGATGCAAAGGTGTTTCTAACTCATGCGCCTTGCCACCAATCACTTCTCAGGGACTCCCCCAAATATGTATTGAAAGTTCAGTTATTGCAGACATCACAGCCAGAGTAGAAAGAAAATGCTCGATATTTTAACCTTTGAAACGTTTACTAATGCATGACATATAGGTCTAACGATTTTTATAAGTCACGGCATCACCCACACCTTTAGATTGTGTTTAATAAGGTAAGTCGTAATATTCTCCGAGAGCAGCTTCAATATTCTCAAAATTTATCACCTTACATAAAACATCAACGTTCCTATTTACAACCAAGGTGGTGATTCTGCATGGATAATTTGGTGAATAAGCTCATCCCAACGGAGGTCTAAAACATGAACAATTTTGCTCATCATCAGCAAATTCACGGTGGTTATTCCCCGTTCATACCGAGAGATTTGTTGTTGGCTCACGTTTAATCGTCTGCCCAACTCACTGCCCGTTAAGCGTTTTTGCTCTCGAGCGTAACGAAGGTAGCACCCAAATCGGCGGCGGATTTCTTTCTCCCCCATCACATTGACCTTGGACTCGGGTATCATTGCGTTTAATTCACTTGTCATCGTTGGTCTTATCCTCTTTGATAGAAATTTTATTAAAATTCTTTCCATCGATGTTACCCTCGGCGAAATCCGCTTTCTCTGTCAGTCTATCGACTTACGTAACGTCTTTTTGCTCTTTTGAGTCTCGATATCTCATGGTAAACAAATTGATAAATCCGTTACCACAAGGAGGTGCAATTAGTATAGAAATGTTATTTTTTCGTGTCTTTATGTCAATTTAATACATTAACAAACACAATAATAACAAGTATTAACGAAGATAAGACCACAATATAGCAATAAAATACGAATCATTTTATTATTATATAGAATTTAACTCCATTAAAACAAAAATAATTAGCATAAAAAACAATTTACACTTATTTGCTAAATAAAAAAATACAAAAAAAATCGTTTTTTATTCACGCCTCATCAAATTACCCCCAAAATAGAAGAAACAACCTTACTATACCCGTTACATTAATTCGAAATAACTTGTATTAATTAATAATGATTGATAATTGATTTGTAAATTTAATTAATGATTAAAATAATCGATCGACAAGATCGAAATAACATAATTAAACAATGCAAAACACCAACAAATTAGCTAAGCAACCGTAATAACGGATCATCTTAAAATGCCGCGCTGGGATATGACTGACATAACGTCGTATCATCTCTTCTTGGGATAAGGTTTGTCGTCGGTATTGTTGGCTATGGTGGTCATAATAATGATGAACCACGGTGCCCTCACTGTAATGTTTCAATTGAGAAGCCGAGATAGGAGGTCGTTTTAAGTAACGCCCAAGATATTTGACGTTGTGCCACGCGCCTCGGGTCTTTTTAGCAAAATGCAGTTTCCAATAGCGCTGGAACTGGGCATTGAGGTAACGACACCAGGTCGGATAATCACGAATATGCCCAAAGCCGGGTAATGTGTTGGGCAGTAATTGAAAATAGCTGTCTCGAAGGAGTCGAACGACGGCACTGCGCCAGACCTTTTCGACGTCTTTCTTTTTAAAGAAAATGGGCTTCCAGGTGTCGTATTTGGTGAGACCGCCTCGGGTCACTGACAAATGAATATGCGGATGTTGATTGAGTTGGCGACCGTAGGTGTGGAGGGCGCAAAAGATACCGATTTCGAGCCCAAGGCGTCTGGCGTGTTTGAGCATAGCACGCGTTGCACAGCGAAAGAGTCGGTTGAGCAAGGGTCAGTTATTGTTGAAGAAAGGTCAAAGCAGGTGAGGCATGGTGAGAGTGATATGTTGCCATTCGCAATCCGGCAAGATATGACGCTGTTGGGCGATCCATTGTTCGGTACCTTTGGAGACCACAGGCACTGCAGGCTTTAGATTTACAGGTTTGGCAAAAGAAGCGTGAATGGGTGCATTCAGGAGAAGAACAGCAATAACGGCGAACGCCCATAGCGCAGGTGCTACAAGCGAGCATCTTTTCGACACAGAGGAGTTGCCATTCATCGACGTGATTATTTTCGATGAAGCGATCCCATCCGTCATCGTATTGAAATAGCAGTTTAGCGGGGCTGGGAATATACATAGCGCAGAGTATAAAAGACGAGACGGGAGTTGCCTAGAAATAGAGCGGCTTTGCCGCGATGCTCACGCCAACGGCGTGCTTATGTTCCAAAAAATAAATAAGATTGTTTTACGTCCAACTTGGAGTGGAATTTCAGGCTAACACCGTCTCCACATTGAATAAGCGATTCATAAAGGCAGAGCGCTCACGTACCCGAAACTCAGGTTCATATCGACGTAGCCATTCATCAAATTGGCCTTTATTCAGTTTACGCAAGGTCTCGAACCCTTGAATTGTTCGCCAAGCGCGCTTAGCACATTTAAAAGCACCCGTTGTAACAATCAATTTTTTAATCGGCGCATGATCGGACTCAATTCGATTATTGAGAGTTTTGACTTGCCGTTGCTGTACATCCTCGCGGAGCTTGCCTTCTTTTATTAAGCGGGCTATGGCGTAACCATAAGCCGCATGCTTATCGGTATTTAACGTTTTGGGTTGTTGCTCAGCGGTGTAAGGTTTTAATACGCGTTTGAGAAATTCATAGGCGGCATACCGATTACGTTTGGGTGAAAAATAAACATCCAGAGTGTCTCCGTATTTATCTATTGCACGGTAAAGGTAAAACCATTTTCCGTTCACTTTGACGTAAGTTTCATCGAGCTGCCAAGAGGAAACAGCCCGAATAAATTGATATTTTTTGAGTTTTTTACGGAGAATGGGCGCATATTCAATAAACCAACGATAAATGGTCGAGCGATGAACAGAAATCCCTCGTTCAGCCAGCATATCACTGACATTGGCGTAACTGAGTGGTGTTGAGCCATACCAACGTAAGCACCAAAGGATGAGCGTAGGGGCAACATGTTTCCATTTGAACTCATTCGCTGGCATGGCTTCCCCTAAAGAGGGCATCGACAGTGTGAGTGTTTCTCACTTAAGTGATTTTTGCAACAAGCCCAGATTGATTACTTTAGGAACATTTGAGCATATTTATATGCATTATTCATTAAGTGCGTAAAAACAATAGGAATTATTGAGGTGTAAAATGAGAAATAAAAGCGTTATGTATGCTTTGGATTTTTTAACTCAAATTAACATGAAGCCATTCACTATTGAACAAAAACAGGCTCTTGAGTCTATTTTGTCAGTACTCCCCGATTGTAAAGGTGAAGAAGAAGCATTGATACCTAAAATAATTAATGCATTAGAAAATGATAGCTCAGGGATAGTAACACCAACAATGCTGAATGAAATGAAAGAATTTATCGAAGATTTAAAAGAATATACCGCAAAAAGTAATCCATGGTATGGCATGTTTAATAATTAGTGATTCCGAAGACATTTAGTAGTCTTCAAATAATCAGCGGTGTATTTGACACTAAAAAAGCAGGGCAGAGGTAACAGCAGAGCAAGCTGAGTTATTAGCTAAGCGTTTGGCTGACAAACCTTATGGTTCAACAGAGAATGCCTCACAATAACCTGAGAAACAAAGCAGAACAACCATCTCACTGAACGAGTCAATGCTTGTACAGCTAGAAGATATGGCACTAAAGAATAAGAGGGAAGGGAGAGAACCTAAAAGTGTCTGCGCAATAGACAGAGAAGCATTAGAAGATTACTTATCCAAATAACAGTTAATTAACTAACCATTATAATTTATAATAAAAATTAAACCGAACCACAGGAATCGCAAGCATAAGCTAGTTGATGCTATGCGCGACCCTGTACACGATTCTGTGTAAATGCCTTTTCTCAGAAGTGACCGTCCAGGCGGTCACCGAACTCGATAATAAAGCGACTCATCGCCATACGCCAGTCCCTCAGCGGCATCGTCCATTTTTGTGAAGCTGCCTGTATCGCTAGCCATACCACTTTTCTCACTGAGTCGTCTGTCGGGAACACCTTGCGCTTCTTGATTGCATGGCGGATCACGCTGTTCAGCGACTCTATGGCGTTGGTTGTGTAGATTACTTTGCGGATATCCGTCGGGTAAGCGAAGAACGTGGCAAGGTTGCTCCAGTTGACCTGCCAGCTGCGGCTAATCTGCGGATACCGGCTGTCCCACGTCCCGCTGAACGCCTCCAGCGCCTGTAGTGCGGCTTCTTCCGTTGGAGGCTGATAGATGGATTTCAGGTCTCTGGTGACGGCTTTATAGTCCTTCCAGGAGACGAAGCGTAGACTGTTACGTACCATGTGCACTATGCACAGTTGGATCCGCGTTTCCGGATAGACCGCGTTGATGGCATCTGGGAAGCCTTTCAGACCGTCGACGCAGGCGATAAGGATATCATTCAAGCCGCGATTTTTCAGCTCTGTCAGGACGTTTAACCAGAACTTAGCCCCTTCATTTTCAGCAAGCCACATGCCTAGCAGTTCTTTATGTCCTTCGATATTAATCCCCAGGGCCAGGAACACGGATTTATTAATGACACGGTTATCCTGGCGAACTTTCAAGACAATACAGTCAAGATAAACAATGGGGTAAATGGCATCAAGAGGACGGTTTTGCCACTCCATAACCTGCTCCATGACAGCATCAGTCACCTTCGAGACCAGCGCCGGAGAGACATCGGCATCGTAGAGTTCCTTGAACGCTGCAGCGATCTCGCGGGTGGTCATCCCTTTGGCATACAGCGACAGGATTTGGTTATCCATCCCGGTAATGCGAGTCTGATGTTTCTTCACCAGTTGTGGTTCGAAGGTTCCGTCACGATCTCGTGGAGTCCGTAGCTCCAGAGGTCCTCCGCCGCTGGCTACTGTTTTTGTCGAGTAGCCATTGCGGGCATTAGAGCTGACCCGGGACTGATTCTTGTCGTAGCCAAGGTGATGAGTCATTTCGGCATTGAGAGCGGCTTCCACACTGACTTTTTTCAGCAGCCGATCGAACTGGCTGAGATCTTCAGGAGTTTTTAGATTTGTGGCTAGTTCGTTAGCCAGAGCCTGTAACTGTTTCTCGTCCATAAATTAACCTTTTTTTGATGTTGAATTGAACATATCAAAATCAGGCAATTACACAATCTTATGTACAGGCTCTCTCATACGACTCCAGTCCCTCAAAACTTACGACCATATTTATACCGTCAGACGTCAAGGCCACTTCGAGCATATCGCCATCGAATTCTGGCACGAACCACAATAGGAAGGGGGTTATAGAAATACCACAATACCCCTGTGCGAAGCACTGTAGATCAAGTCCTTTTAGATTAGTTTTTGAAAGATTTGCTTCAAGGATACCTATGAATTCAACGCCTTGTTGCCACCCTTTCATGACTACGTAGCCACACGTTTTGTGCCGCTTTAGTGCCGTTTTACTAGTTTCACTCATAGCGTGTTCGCTAAGCTCGTCGGCAAGCGATTTGTAAGCCTGATCGACCCTTTCGTTGTAGTCATCAACATTTCTGAAGAAGCTAACTATCCCATTCAATTGCAATTTCCCCTTACCTGACTCCCCCATAAGGTCAGTAAAAGCTTGTTCAGTTTCTATGCACCAGTCCCATACTCGATGCTGTGCATCTTCAAATGACATTTCAAGAAACTCCATTAGGGCAAAGATATAAATCTGAATAAGCGCCCCCATCCTAAATGGAGGCAAAGGCGGGTAACGTGCCTGCTGGGTATCCAAGCTCCAGTGATCAGGGCTGGTCATTCTCAGGGTGATGTAGCAGGCAAAAAAGCAATATTTTACTGTTTCAATTTCAATAACATAGAATTCCCGCCAAGCTATGCCCAGAGAGTCATCACACTCAACTTGAAATAACGGACGCGCACCTCTGACAATTTCAGTGTACAACAGTGTCCATTCAGCGGCACCGCGGTCAGCGTCCAATTCTATAGCTTGATTCTCAAGGGGGGAAAGTTCAGTGCGACGCTTTTGCAGATCTTTATGTTTGGTCTTATTTATAATGCCAAAGTGACCGTTGGATATGTGAGCTATCTCATGTCCAAAAATGAAGCTCAAACCGGTTAATACAAGCAGCTTTGAGAATGCCCCTCTAATAGGGCAATTTGGACGACTAGCGGGGAAGTTTGTTAGATCTTCCTTTACAGGTATGTAGAATGATTGCCCTGTGTTTGTTTCTAGGCTGGGATTGCCTATGTGAGGAAAAATGTTTGGGTTGCACAGCATGCGAGTAAAAATTGCTGATACAAGTGAAATTGTACCAAAATGAATGCCGATGAAGTCTATTTGTTCATCACCCACGCAGGCAAATCCGCCAATATCTGCACAATTGATTATCCCAAATTTCAGCGTTCTGTTCGAATCGTCGTAATGGCGCTGGGTTGCTAACCTTGTGAGGTGATCGAAGAGAGCAAGCTTATTTTCATACAGATGCTTATAGAAAGGATCAACTACGCCGGAATGGTCATAAAGTCCCCCTTTCCTCTCTATAGTAATGGCAATGTCACTTGATACTTCTTGTAGGCTTTTGATGCCAAACTTCATTTTTGTGTCCTTTCTAAGGCCCCATATATTTGTATTTTTGTTAGTATCTAAATTAGCTGAAGAATGTTCATCATAACGCAGAATTAATTTCCTGTCTGTTTTTCGACTTTCCATGTTTACGTTAAGTCTAATATGTGTTTTCGCCCACACGCTCATGTTGCTTTTAATTTATCGTCTTTACGCACAATAAAAACAGTGTTAAAAATGACATAATGACACTTTTAACACTGAAAATAACATACATGACTGGATTTGAATTGAAATTGTGGCGACGAGGAATGAATTGGGATCAGGAACGCGCGGCTGAAGAACTGGGGGTGAGCGTGCGAAGCTATAAACGTTATGAAAAAGCGCAAAACGTCGCTAAACTCATTGAGTTAGCGACGTTTGCGTTAAGCACAAAAAATGATAAAGGAATAGGGTGAGGCTACTGCAAGGAAATGAGCTCTTCGCGGCTTAAACCGGTACTCTCCATGATAAGATCAAGGCTAACACCGTTCTTGAGCAAGTTACGCGCCATATCCAGTTGACGCTGATGTGCAAGCAGTCGTTCTTCTTCACGTCCTTTCTCGATACCAAGCTCAATGCCTTGCTGCAGGCCTTCTTGACGGCCTTTATCTTGTAAGCGCTGTGCAATATTCACGATGACCTCCTGATGTTTATCTGCCTGTTCACTCAATTGCTGGACAATATGTTCAAAGTTGGGGGAGTCCAGTGCAATGAACAGGTAATTGAGGATAGTGATGATGTCGTTATCACTATTATACTGTTGATTGAGCGCTTGTGCCAATAAGGGGATAATCGTGTCAAATTCATCCCGCAAATATTTGTGCTTCATCGCCAGCTCCATCACGGCCACTTTGCGATGATTCACCAACTCATTATCATCAATCACCGTTACATCAACCAACGGGAACGGCTGGGTATATAATTCATTAGCCATATCCGGTAATGGAAAACAATCGGTCCACAATTGGGAATAGGGGTAGGGTGAACGACCACCATGATAAAACAACACTGGCACCACTAGCGGTAACGTTTTATGCCCTTGCTGAAGGTGCTGATTCATGGCCAAGAAAGCATAGTGCATGAGTCTCCAGGCCATGAGTTTATCGGGCGTGGACTGGTGCTCGACGAGAAGATAGATATACCCTTCACCTTCGGTGGTTTGCACCGAATAGAGCACATCGGATAATCGAGATCGCAGCTGTTTATCGATAAACGAGGAATTTGTCAGAGCCAATGTGCTGAAATCACACAACGCTTTGATGTGCTCAGGCAGGTGAATGTCAAAAAAGTCCTTTGCGCTGTCAATCTGCGTCATAAACCCTTTAAAAGCCGCATCATGTGCCGTCGGCGTGTGCTTAGGTTTCATTATTTGGTCACTCACTCCTCACGAAAGAATGTGCATCATAACGCAGAATCGATTTTCTGTCCGTTTTCAAATGTTTTTTTATCTTTTCGGAAATTTGGGGTTTGGGGAGCAATGGAACAGTAAACGCCGTTAATAGGCTATTTTAAATGGCTATTATTTTATTTATCAATAAATTATATATCCTCATTGAAAGCTCTCAGTTCCCCCTTGCTGACAGACTCTGGTACCGTAAAGGAATAGCGGCCCTGCATATTGATATGACCACACTGTAGCGGGGAAAGTTTTTCAACATCTTCATCCTGAACCGGATAGCCTTCACGCTTGAGCTGTTGGATTGCGGCATCCATATAAATTGTGTTCCATAACACAATGATATTGAGCACTAGGCCTAATGCTCCTAGCTGATCTTCCTGTCCCTCACGGTAAGCCTGTCTCAGTTCTCCTCGTTTACCATGATTTTCGGCTATCACGACATCACCAGACTGAAGATCGGCAATCATCCGTAGGAGTTCTGGTCTGTCAATCCTAGCTCCAGATGTTTTTTCACGATAAATACCCGCGATATAAAAACCACTGTCTATAGCCATCTTCTCAAGATTAGCTTGACGGGTTAAATCCTGTTCACACCTACTGACGCGTTCATAGATGCGAGCAATTTTCATTTAATATAGCCCAAATAAGTATAGTTAATTTGGCTATATTAAATGAGGTGGCTAAAAATGGCAATTTGCGATGTAAATTGGCTGGTCTGTTTTTGGCTATTTAAAATGACCACTTAACGGCGTTTACTGTTCCATTGCTCCCCAAACCCCAACTTCACATCAACCTGAACATGGTGCCCTGGAACTTGTTTCTGATAACGTTTAAATAGCGGTTTAGAACGACTTCTCTGATTTTGAGGAAGTTGGTTTAATTTGTTTCTTAACAATACATAGTAGCAGCCAGAGCGTGATATTTTGATGTTATGAAACCGTAAAAGATACCAAGCGATACGTTGGGGACCAAAATGGTAAGTCGTACGCAGATAAATAACCAGCTCTACGAAATGTTTTGCAACTCTTCTGGTTGGATTTTCAGGGTAGGGTTTATTATTGTCTCGCCATCTCGTTCATAAGCTCTTTTCCAAGTATAAAACGTTTCTCTACTGATCCCAAAATGACGACACGTTTTAGCAATATTTTTACTCTCGCGGGCATGATTTAAGATTTTTGTTTTATGTGCAATATCTCGTTTAGCTTTAATGTTCATCATATCTGACCTCCGGCTACAATTAGAAAAAACTAATTGTCAACCGAAGTCCAGACTTTCATATATAATGTGGCGTTATTGTAGCCTAACAGGTTCATCCTTGATTGGCCCTTACGGATGATTATCCCCCCGATCTCCCCCTCGTTTACATTTCCGGCTCGAGGATTAATGTTAGTTGATTAGATATCCGACTGAACCCTACCGGGCGGCATCCGCGTCCGAGGCATGCATGGGAGGCACTTACCGAGATCCGCCCCTCCACCCAACCATCGGGGGCGAGAGGAATAACGCTTTTGGTGGGATGTCTACTTAGGGCACAGGGTATATTGTATTTGGTTCCGTTGATTGTATAAGTTAAGGTTAGCCAATATGCTTCACTTTCACGGAAGGTCCAACTATCTTCACGGAAAGAGCATGCCCCTAATTCATTGTTTGACGTATTAAATTTAATTGATACAGGGTATGCAGACCAGTAGCGAAGAACATGATTCCCAGTGCTCCACAGATGAGTCGGTGCAACTGCCTTGGGGTTAGGCCCCCAATTATTCGTTGTCAGCGTGATCTTCCCGGGTTTAGTCGTGATTAAGACATCGTCCCGGACCTCAGATATTGGGAAGTTTATGTAAGAGGACTCAGTTGATATGACCAATTGCTGATTGTCTTTGTTGCGAATTCCGATAATTCCGCCTTTAGCGACTGGTCCCAAGTCAATTTTAATTGTGCCACGGCCAGTTCCCGTGGTACGAGGTAATTCGCGAAGATCAAATTTGTTTGGTTTTTTATAACGAAATTCAAGTAGTAGGCTGCGTACCCCAAAATTCGTGTAATAGGGTGCATCATATCCCGTAGCCCGTACAAAAGAGGGCGCAGAGAAAACACACGAATTTATTTTATCCTTTACCATAAAGCCGATATGAAAATCTTTTGAAGGCCAGCCGGGTCCGTCTTTCTTCCATGGCCCCCATTCTATAGAACCAGCCGGTCTAGTACAATCACCGGTTAATCCCTTAAAAGATAAAGAGAGGGCGACAGGAGCTTTGATGATCCCCGTTAAGGACATCCCTTTGACACGGTATTCAAGCCCCCCGCCTAGAAATCGACTTATGGCATGAGAGATGGGAATATCCGGAGGAGACGTGTTCACAGGTTTCCATCTGCCATCTATTTCCATAGTATAATCCCCGATTCGACCGTCCGTATCGGTGATCCAGACCCTTGGTTCGACACATAGGCCGGGACCAGACAGGCATGTTTGTTTATAAGATTTTAAGTTAACCGTCGTTCCGTTTGATCCAATACGGAGGGTCAGAGGGCTATCTACATCGTGGTGCGAGTCGGCCAGAGAGTAGTGAGTTCCGAATAATAAGAGGATTGTGGAGATTAACATTCTTCGCATAGTTTTTTATCTTTTGGTCAAAATTTGGTGAGGATGAGTTCACGACAATGGTGTCGCTTCCCATTGCTTTGGTATCCCCCCTATCAATACGGGCTGACAACAGCATTCCATCAGCCCATCGCTTCCATCTCGCCGCATACGCCTGCACGCGATACTCAGCCTCTCTTTTCGACAGACCACTATTTCGCGCTTGCTCAAAAAGCCGCACCCTACGCTCTCGATGGTTATTTAATGCTCTCGACGAAACGGTGGGCCCCTCAGCCCCAAACCATATCCCCAACCAATCAAACCCTTTTTCAATTCGTCCTGTTTGCGTTTTATCCGGGTGTCGCTCAAACCCACTAAGGTTGAAAAAATCCGCCAATTGACCAATACCCCTTCGCAGTTGCCACCGGGTACGTGTAAGTAACAGAAAGTCATCCATATAACGCGCATAAAATACATCCTTCGAATTTAATGAGCCATAATAATTATCAACAGAGTATAATAAACTGGCACCAATGAGGGGGCTCAACGCACAACCGCGCGCAATGCCCTGCCTCGGCGTCACAATTTCTCCCCCCTCTTCAACACAATAATCAACGTATTGGTGTATCAAATTAACGCAGACGGGTTCCATCACATAACGTCTTATCAGCTGCATAACCTGCACTTTACGAATATGCCCGTAGTAGCCACGAATATCCGTTCGATGAACAAACTGGAACTGCTCGGTCTGTAACGCCATCGCAACTTGAGACAAGCTCGTTCTAACTCCTTTACCTCGGACATGAAAGCACCTATCGTGCAGAGGCAGTTCAGATTGAATACGCAAGCTCACCCATTTAAGCACTAACGCATCCCGCGCTGACCACATCGCATTCCGTTGCCTTTCCAGGCCCACCACTAACATGGGAGAAAGACGGTATTCCCCAGCAATCACACATTGATAAAGACGTTCGCGTTCTCGTTCACCCCGCCAACGTAAATCCCAGATATCCGCATTTGCCGGCGCGTGTCTCCGCTGTCGACAAAGCCACTGATACGCGATCGCCCAATCTGGGTCGGTTTGAGATAATCTCAATCGTTATCACTCCCGGGTTATCTTGATACCCCAACCCCCTAACTCACATCCGAAATCAAGTGATATTCATGACACAATGTCCGGTGCTAACACCGGAGGGGCTCTTACTTATGTGCCAACAAACGCAAGCGGGATCCCCGTATCATCGTGCTTGTCTGCCAACTGGGTGCCTTCACAGGTTACGTTACCCGCAAAAATGATCTCATCACGTTTTTGTATATCGGGACGCATATGGATTTCACACTGCACGCCCGATGCGTGTTCAATATTGACCACCGGGTTCGTTTCATGAAGATCTAGCGTAAACATGCCATCCGATGCCGTGATCGTTCGTCCGGCGTGATTAATGACCTTCGCGCCGGCCAGAGGGTTACCTTGCTTATCCACCAAGCGGCCCATGACGGTCACTATCTTCATGACACGTAATTCATGACTACTGACGCCACCACTAACATGATGATAATCAAGATACTGAGGAAAAACGTTCAATGATGGCGCCTCTTCCCCATTAAAATCAATTTGAAGCGTCCCTGGCTTCCAGGCTGAAACCGGAATAAAATTACGGCCGGCTTTTAATGGGATTGTCCCCGACTGATGGTAAGCCACCAAATCGACCGCAGGATCATCGGACTCGACATCCACTATCATCCCCCCGCCTTGATGATCCAGCTCATTACTGGTCAGAGCGGCTTTTCCTTGTCCCAACGCTAACGTACTGCCCACGCTCAATCCACCACTCAATTGATGCCCCATACTGGCGCGTTGCCCCCAAAAACTCCCACTCAGCAGCGGCGCATTAAACTGATTGTAAGTGCTTAATCCTACACCGTGACGATCACCAGTGACCGTCATACTGCTGTGTTTCATCGTCCGGTTTTCCCAATCCTGATTTAAGGTCGCGGAGGCATACAGGTCACGTCCGCCTTGAGCATCCATACGGCTCCCTATGCTTGCACTGGCACTACGCCCCTCGCTACCAAGTGCAAAGTTCGCGGTCAATGCCACTCCTCGATTACGCACATTCTGATGATAAGGTCGATCAAATCCCGCCAACTGTAAATTCACGGGGGCTCCCCCCAACATGACGCGAGTACTGTATCCCGCATCAATGCCAATACCCGTCTCCGTGCTGCGATGAGTCAAACGGACATTCACACTGTTGCTGTGGTTCAAGCGATAATTGCCCGATAGAGACGAGCTGTGCTCTGTCTGTGGGCGTGAGTCATATCTGTTCAGCCCCTCTCTATCTTTCGGTCGATACCAGCTTCGGCTATGGTTGAATGAAAGCGACCCTTGTTCATGTGACCACATCGCCTGAGAATCTAAACCATACCCCGTAACATTGCTGTACCATGGGTTGCTATAGAGCTTTACCTGCGGGTTGGGTTGCCAGTCGAATGAAACCCCCAGTTGTGTTTCTTTCCCTATATGCTGAATGGCCGCCCCTATCATTAATTTAGGGTGGATTAAGTAGTTCAGACTGCTACCCAGCGCTATCCGTTTTTCTTGTTCATCATTGTGAGAGTTCATTAACGCTAACTGCTGACCAATAAAGACATTGTAACGCACGAGTTGATTGGGATTATTCCAGCCGGATGGTTTGTTAACCGTCTCATTACTCCGGCTCGTCTCCTTCCCATCTTCTTTGATAACCACTTCAACATCATAAATCCCCCCCGGTAACGGGCCTGTGTCTAATGCCTGTAAGCCTGGCTTCACGGGTTGAGAATGAATTAAGACCCCATTACGGTAAATTTCAGCAACGCCCTCTCGGTTCGCCGTCACCCAAATGGGGTAAAGGGCTGGCGCATTTCCGTCTTTCATTAACGTATCACTTGTCCCCATCATTAGCCCACCGAGCCTAGGGACACCACTGTTTCGGGTATACGGCTGGCGTAAAACCCCCTGGCTATCCGGGGTAAATATCCCACCCCGATAAAACACGTTCTGACTTTCACACATCAAGTAAAGTGCATTCATGATGAACTGTGTTTTTTCATCGTCAGCCACACGGCGCTCTAATGAATATTGCCCAATGGCACTCCAGTTCTTGATGGCCCCCACCAATCCACCGAGCAAATTGATTGCAGCAGATTGCTGCTGCCCCCCGGAAATGTTGAGTTGATTGGATAACAGTACGCCCGAACTGCCTTTTTCAGGTAACTGATGCCATAATGACTCACTCACCCCGGTAGAACCTCGTCTCGTAATCAGCGTGAGTTGGGCATTCGCAAGATTATAATCGACAGCGGCTAAATCAGCAGGGCATTCACGTTCGCATTGGCCCAATGGCACGGGCTGAGATAAAAGCGTTAACCAACTTTGACGCTCGGCCTCTGTCCATTCACTGTCACTTATATCCGTAAACTGCAACAGTTGTACCCGATCATCTTCACTTAATACGAGCGTAGCATCGCCCAAATACTTATCATCCAGAATCACGCGCGCGGAAATGGGTGAATTAAAAAAATGTGCTCTAAAATCGGATGGCATCATTTGGATCTGATGAGCAAGTGATGTCACTTGATCCATGGCTTGCGCATGTACGCTATCAATTAAATAGAATAGAGCCAATGGGAGAGCCAATGAACCCAAATTATTCACAATTCCCTCCGTCTAAAATAGATAGCAAAACAGGTGTTTTGCTATCTTAATCATTGATTTCATCCGAGCCCGATGAGACTTAATTTTTATTGTTAAGAATCACTGAGCGGTAGTAGCCGGTACGCTATCAAACATCATGGTGATAGCGCCGCGATATTGCCCCCCCACCGGACGGTTAGCGGCTGTATATGCGGCTGTCTGAGAGACGCTCATTACTCGGTTTTTTTCGGTTCTCCCATCCGCCGCTGAAAGCACTTCAACCGCTCCCGCTGCGCCAACAGGCAACGTTTGATTAAATACTTTGATCGTTAACGGGATGGGATCTGCGTTAGTCCCGGAAGACAACATTGCGGCCTCTTGTAAATAGGCTTTAATCGACCCACTTGAGTTTTTCATTTTCAAATCACGCTCGATTGGCGTTAAAGACAATGCCGCTTCGTTCCATGACATTCGCTGAGTGGCTGATTCCCACCCTGTGCCACGCACGTAGAAACTATCATCGGGAACATTGGCTTCGACGGTGAACTGAACCTGTGCGGCTTGAGATGCAAAAGACGAGACCATCATCATAGCGGCGACGCTAATCATTTTTACTGTCATGTTAATTCTCCTAAGAACTATAAGTTAGTATTACCTGATGTCAGGTGTGTTTCTTTCGTACCCTCGCGTAAAGTGTACTGCCATACTTTGCCCGAACTAACGGGCCTTTCCAGGTCCATCCCCGGACGTAACTGATGGTGAGTTACGCTACTGCAGTTTACTAAATCCTTATCACATTCCGTCAATGAACGGATGACAATACTGGCATTACCTTGATTACGAATGTGCAAACGCCCGTTCGTGTTGCTTATTTTTGTATCAAAATGGGCAGCTGAAGGAAGCACGGTCACTACCGTGCCAAATCCGGTGAGTACCGTGAGCCCCGCATTAATGTCATTATTATATTTCTCCGATTCCTCTTTATTCAGGCCAAACTCCTGAGAATCATCCGGGATAACCGGAATATAACGAACACGATAATAGCGTTCTTGACTACGGTCCCCAATAACGACTAACCGATTGACCTGCATGCTTTTTACGGGGATAATTAACCGAGCTGGACTGGAGATCAATCCCGTCCCAATACCGTTAATCAATGCATCGAAATCCTGTTTTTTTTCAGAATACGTCTTCCCGGAAAAGACCATTTCCTCCACCGATACACGAACAAAAGCGGTGGCATCCCCAGAATTATTAATTCTTTTCGCCAAGGTATTTTGTGTGGGCTGGATATATTCGTGTAATTCCCCCACATTGATATCGGGTCCCGCACAGGCAGGCATCACCGACAATGCAATGATTGCGGAAAAAAAAATTCTTAACATGTGTTCCTCTTAGTGCAGAGACTAAAAATAAAGTATTATTGATTGACAAATGGGCTTCTCACCATATCAACTTACGAAACCCACCGTACTGTTTATGCTTATGCGCATCTACGCATGCTGATACATATATTGACGCCAGTGATGGAGGCAGTTAAAGATCACTCGCCTGGTTTTAGCCCCGTTAAAGTCCCCGTATTTTGTCTCGACGTTTCTTACCAAGATAACCACGAGGGGGATTCGGCATAAATGACTTGGTGGATAAGTTCATCCCACTGGAGGTCTAAAGCGTGAACCATTTTGCGCATCATCAGCAAATTCACAGTGGTTAATCCTTGCTCATACCGAGACACTTGTTGCTGGCTCAAATTTAATCGCGTGCCAAGTTCAGTGCCTGTTAAGCGTTTTTGTTCCCGAACGTAACGGAGGTAACACCCAAATCGGCGACGTATTTCTTGCTCACTCATCCTCTTGTCCGCTGATATCATTGTGTTTTGTTCAATTGTCATCTTAGCGTTATCCTATTGATAAATACCCTATTAAAGCCCTTGCCATCGATGTTAATCATCTCTTAAGACCTCGTTATTTGTCTGTCAATGACTAACTCAACGTCTTTTTTCTTTTCTAAGTCTCGGCAAGTTTTTTTACTCGGTAAATAACCCGTTAAAACGGTTATCCAGAATAAGTGTAATTAGTATAAAAATGTTATTTTTTCGTGTCTTTATGTCAATCCAATACATTAACAAAACCAACAATAACAAGAATTAACGAAACAAACACCGCAATACGACAATAAAAAACGAATTATTTCACTGGTAAATAGTTCTTAATTCCGTAAAAATAAAAATAATTAGCATAAAAAAACAAAGGCACACTTATTATTGAAGAAAAAAAACATAAAATATTTGTTTTTTATTCACACCTCATCAAATTACACGTAAAAGGAAAGTAACAACCTTACTCTCCCCGTCACATTAATTCGGAATAACCTTAATTGATTAATAATAATTGATAATTGATTTGTAAACTAAATTAAAAATCAAAATAATCTATCGACACGATAAAAATAACAAATTAAAGCGAGGTAAACACCAATAAATTCACTAAATAAAAGATAAATAACCTGAATGTTAGTGTTTTATTCTGAGAAAAAAGCAGCGATAGGGTGAGGAAATATTCCCGCCTGTTTTTTATCAAAAAAAATTAATTAATCATCCCTCATGGGGTTCTACGCCGGAACCCCAGATTTTTCCGTTATCTGAGCTAGTACAGGAAAGGGCGTTCATATAGGGGTCAGTTTGGATATCGAAAATTATTGTACGTTAAAGCTATTTTTTGACCTTTCGACTTTCGCAGGTCTCAACCTCCGAAATTTACAGGAAGCCGGTATCCTATTGCTTTTCCAGATATAATCACCAGTCAGATTTATGTGTGCCCATCCTAACGGCGACAAGTGTGACAACAGTTGCTCGTTGATCTTCATCCCCTTACGTTTTAGGGCATAGACAGCCCTTTCCATATACACCGTATTCCACAGGGATATGGCCGCAGTGCAGGATCGCGGAACCAATCGAGCATAAACAGGGTTCGCTCAATGCGGTCAATTTCTCTCAGTGCTTTAGCCAGCCCGTTCTGTTTGGGATAGCTAGCAAACTTTTTCAGCATTAGGGATGCTGTCACTGTTCCCTGCTTTATTGAGGTGGCCAGACGCAGCACATCACGCCAATGCATTTCTATCTCTTTCAGGTTGAACATAAGCACGCCGTTGGCGTGAGCATCGCGGCAAAGCCGCTCTATTTCTAGGCAACTCCCGTCTCGTCTTTTATACTCTGCGCTATGTATATTCCCAGCCCCGCTAAACTGCTATTTCAATACGATGACGGATGGGATCGCTTCATCGAAAATAATCACGTCGATGAATGGCAACTCCTCTGTGTCGAAAAGATGCTCGCTTGTAGCACCTGCGCTATGGGCGTTCGCCGTTATTGCTGTTCTTCTCCTGAATGCACCCATTCACGCTTCTTTTGCCAAACCTGTAAATCTAAAGCCTGCAGTGCCTGTGGTCTCCAAAGGTACCGAACAATGGATCGCCCAACAGCGTCATATCTTGCCGGATTGCGAATGGCAACATATCACTCTCACCATGCCTCACCTGCTTTGACCTTTCTTCAACAATAACTGACCCTTGCTCAACCGACTCTTTCGCTGTGCAACGCGTGCTATGCTCAAACACGCCAGACGCCTTGGGCTCGAAATCGGTATCTTTTGCGCCCTCCACACCTACGGTCGCCAACTCAATCAACATCCGCATATTCATTTGTCAGTGACCCGAGGCGGTCTCACCAAATACGACACCTGGAAGCCCATTTTCTTTAAAAAGAAAGACGTCGAAAAGGTCTGGCGCAGTGCCGTCGTTCGACTCCTTCGAGACAGCTATTTTCAATTACTGCCCAACACATTACCCGGCTTTGGGCATATTCGTGATTATCCGACCTGGTGTCGTTACCTCAATGCCCAGTTCCAGCGCTATTGGAAACTGCATTTTGCTAAAAAGACCCGAGGCGCGTGGCACAACGTCAAATATCTTGGGCGTTACTTAAAACGACCTCCTATCTCGGCTTCTCAATTGAAACATTACAGTGAGGGCACCGTGGTTCATCATTATTATGACCACCATAGCCAACAATACCGACGACAAACCTTATCCCAAGAAGAAATGATACGACGTTATGTCAGTCATATCCCAGCGCGGCATTTTAAGATGATCCGTTATTACGGTTTTTTAGCCAATCGAAAACGTGGATGCTTGTTACCTAAAGTGTATTACGCGTTGGACATGATACATCCTAACGTGCCTGAAAAACCGGGCTTTGCAACACTAATCAAAGGTTTTTTAAACACCGATCCGTACCAATGCATTTTATGTGGCAACCGACTGCGATTTATGAGTGCGGAAAAAGGTCTACACGCGGTGACTTTACTGTCAGAAAGGCGGGATAAAATGGCTAAAAATCGATGGTTACAAACCGCGGCCTAAGAGCTGTGTGCCTATTATTTCAGTTTTTGGTTAAAAATAGTGCGATTACGCGTTAGCATCGTTAAGTTTAAATACGATAGAGACTCTTTAGCAGACTTTGATACCGAAACATATCGTTATTAACTCATTAAACTGTTAATCGAATTTCCTAACCATCAAGGAGCTTCAGCTTACTATTTATGTCTCGCCCAGTTGGCGTTATGCAGATCCACGGACAGGGCTTATTGAAGGTAAGGAGTGGGAAGCACTGCGTCCTATAATCTGTCGTTCTCTGGGGTTATCATCAACTCCAGGGGCTACTCTGTCCGCTATTACAGCAGAACTGGAATCAACTTATCGTGATGTGTTGAACCGATTACCGGAAAACCCGGTAGTGAGGTTTGTAGAAAACGGCGATAAAACTGAGCTGATCCTGAGTCCTTTGGATGCCATTGAAGAAACCCCATCACTGGTTGCTCTGAGACAAAAGGTGGCTGATATGCTGCCGCGTGTTGATTTGCCTGAACTGATATTGGAAATCGATGCTCAGACACATTTTACCGGAGCCTTTACTCATTCATCAGAACAAAGCTCTCGTGTATCAGATCTATCTGTGCCCTATTAATGGCCGAAGCCTGTAATACCGGGCCTGAGCCCTATATACGTAACGATGTCGCAGCACTAAAGCGTGATCGCCTGACCTGGACAGACAGTAATTATATCAGGGATGAAACCATCCAGGCAGCCAATGCTGTTCTGGTAGCAGAACAAAAAGGGATCCCTTTGGCAAATGTCTGGGGTGGTGGCGAGGTAGCCTCAGCTGATGGTATGAGATTTGTTGTTCCTGTTCGTACAGTACATGCAGGCCCCAATCCTAAATACTTCAAAGAAGGGCGTGGAGTCACATGGTATAACCTGATTTCAGATCAGTATTCCGGGATAAACGATATCGTTGTTCCTGGGACTCTCAGAGACAGTTTAGTCATTCTAGCCGTCGTTCTTGAGCAACAAACAGATCAGATGCCATACCGAATAATGACCGATACTGGCGCATATAGTGATGTTATCTTTGGGCTTTTTCGCCTATTGGGATACCGTTTTAGCCCAAGGATTGCAGATACGAGAGGCGCTAGATTTTGGCGGACAGATCCTAAAGCGAATTATGGCCCGTTTAATGCAATATCTTCACATCGCCTTAATTTTGGGAAAAAAACAGAGCCTCACTGGGATGATATCCTGCGCCTGATAGCCTCCCTCAAGCTTGGGTGACTGAACGTTATGTCCATAATGAAAACATTACAAACGGGTGATAGGCCAACCAGTCTGGCGCAGGCTATAGCCGAAATTGGCCGCGCGGATAAAACCATCCATATGCTGACTTACCTCGATGATGAAAACAAACGGCGAAGAACATTGCAACAACTAAACCGTGGAGAGGGACGACATGCGGTGGCTAGGAATGTTTTTCATGGTAAACGAGGAGAACTGAGACAGGCTTACCGTGAGGGACAGGAAGATCAGCTAAGAGCATTAGGCCTAGTGCTCAATATCATTGTGTTATGGAACACGATTTATATGGATGCCGCAATCCAACAGCTCAAGCGTGAAGGCTATCCGGTTCAGGATGAAGATGTTGAAAAACTTTCCCCACTACAGTGTGGTCATATCAATATGCAGGGTCGCTATTCCTTTACGGTACCAGAATCTGTCAGCAAGGGGGAACTGAGAGCTTTCAATAAGGATATATAATTTATTGATAAATAAAATAATAGCCGAGGGCGTTCAGAATTCTGTGTCACGTTAATTTAATAATTACAACGTTATCACATTATCGAGACGCCCTTCAAAATATATCGATAACTGGGATAGAGCTAGATTCCAATTTTGGATTGGCATCGTCCACTTCTCCTGTGCATTAAGTAATCCAAGATACAGCAATTTTAATAGACTATTTTCGTTGGGGAATGCCCCTTTGGTTTTCGTCAGCTTACGGAACTGACGGTGTACAGATTCGATAGCATTTGTTGTGTAAATAACCTTGCGGATGCTCTCGGGGTAACGGAAGTAAGCGGATAAATTGTCCCATTTCCGGCGCCAGCTTTGGATAACGACAGGATATTGCTGCCCCCATTTAGTATCCAACTCATCCAATGCGGTTTCTGCCGCTTCCTTTGAGACGGCTCGATAAACAGGCTTAAGGTCTGCCATAAACGCTTTATTGTGTTTTGAGGCTACATATTTGATTGAGTTGCGGATTTGGTGAATGACGCACAACTGAACTTCCGTTTGAGGATAGATACTGTTAATTGCATCAGGGAAGCCTGTCAGCCCATCAACGCAGGCAATCAGAATATCTTTTAGCCCCCGATTTTGCAGGTCAGTCAGCACACTAAGCCCAAAATTAGCACCTTCACTTTCAGAGAGATACAGACCAAGTACGTCTTTTTTGCCCTCTAAATTGAGGGCGAGAACAGTGTAAACTGCTTTGCTCACATAGCGCCCGTCTTCTTTCACTTTGTAGTGAATGGCATCCAGCCAGATAAAGGGATAAAGCGCCTCTAGTGGTCTCTGTTGCCACTGCTTAAGTTCAGGGATAACTTTATCAGTCACCGCGCTAATCGTGGCAGCTGATACGCTGAATGCATACAAATCTTCAATTTCTCGGCTAATATCCGTGTAGCTCATACCAAGGGCAAAAAGACGTGTGATCTTGTGTTCAATCTCATTAGATAGCGTTGTTTGGTGTTTTTTCACCAATTGCGGTTCGAAAGAGCCATTGCGATCGCGTGGAGTTGCTAGCTCAAAGTTACCTGTTGGGGTTTTAATCGTCTTTTTGGTAGCTCCATTTCGACGATTAGCTTCAATGTCATTGAGCAAATGAGAATCTAATTCAGCGGATAATGCGGCTTCAGTTAGCTGTTTAATCAATGGGGTCAGGATACCGTCTTTACCAGTTAAAGCCTGCCCCTCTTGAAGTGCTTTTAGGGCTTTATCAAAATCGAAAGGTTGTGTCATCAGTCATTCCTTTTTGAGGTAGTTTACCGGAATGACACAGAATTTCTAACACTCCCTAATAGCCATTTAAAATAGCCTATTAACGGCGTTTACTGTTCCATTGCTCCCCAAACCCCTAGAACGAATAGGAGTTAACATCAGATCCCCAAATCATCGAAAAGTCCAAATTTTGCTCATAACACATTGATATCATAACTATGGATAGGTCATTTATTTCGCTGCTTTAATCGATTTTGATACCTTTGAAATCGTATGTCTTGAACAACCTATCAGGTTTTCTATCTGACTATAGCTTTTCCCCTCCATCAGCAACCCTTCAATTTTTTTGTGTAATATTTTATTGTTCGGGCGACCTTTATATTTTCCTTCTTGTTTGGTTTTTTGTACTCCTTGGGCTTGGCGACGACGTCTATCTTCATAATCCTTTCTCGCAACCGCAGCCAGCATGTCTAACATCATACCGTTAAGAGCCGTGAGCATTCGTTCTGTAAACGCATCAGTGCTACTCATAAATTGATAACTGGTTGGAAGATCTAAAGACACAATCTTTAGCCCTTTATGTCCAATGATATATTTTAATTTTTCCCAGTCATCCGTATTCAAGCGGCTAATTCTATCCACTTGTTCAACTAATATAATATCACCTGGCATGACCACATTGAGCAAGCGGAAGAGTTCTGGTCGGTGAAGTTGAGCGCCCGACTCATTCTCCTCAAACCAGCAGGCAATTTGCAGCCCCATTCCCTCCACAAACCTCAATAGTTCTTTTTTTGCTCTAGACGCATCTTGCTCATGCGTTGATGCGCGAAGATACCCATAAATTCGTGTATTTGTATTCATCGGTGCACTATACATTGGTGTTGTTATATCAGTGCATTATACATCTGTTTTTCATACTTACTACACTAGAGTTTACTTAGTGAAGTTAAGGTATACCTTTATTGAACTATTTCTTTTTGATAAAAGAAAAATTCTTGGTCTTATGTCTTATTCGCTACCGCGGTTAAAACTTCGATTCGCTATGCAGACAAGCTGCATTTTAGATTAAAGTTTCCACCTTAAAATAAAGATGCTTTTAAAAGTACTTTTAAAGGTGTTATGATGAGACTGGAATTATTACTTAGGATATAAAAAATGACTTATCAAATTTTGAGTGATACTGCAGCGAGCATTACCGACTTGAAGAAAAATCCAATGGGTACTATTGCCGGAGGTGAAGGGAACCCGGTTGCTATTCTCAATAGAAATGAACCTGCATTTTATTGTGTACCCCCTGAACTATTCGCATGGTTTATGGAGTTAGCTGAAGATGCTGAACTCAATAAAATTGCAGATGAACGATTAGAATCACTTGATGCAGTGAGCGTGAGTATCGATGACTTATAAGCTTGAGTTTGATAAACGGGCGTTAAAAGAGTGGCAAAAACTGGCTCCCCCCATTAGAAATCAATTTAAAAAGAAATTAGCAGAACGTCTTGAAAATCCTTTTGTGTCATCAGCTCAACTGAGTGGTAAACATAATCGTTATAAAATAAAGCTACGATCATTAGGTTACCGCTTAGTTTATGAAGTGATAGATGAGAAAGTTATTTTGTTGGTCATTGCTGTTGGTAAAAGAGAGGGTAATGCTGTCTACTTTTCGTCGAATGAGCGTTAATATAAAAACTCTCATCTTGTGATCTTATAGATAAGGTATCATTTAAATGACAAGCATAATTTAAATGATACGAGACTAGAGCATTAGGTCATACCTACAATATAGTTATACTTTAATGAGAGGTTAGGTGTGAGCTATTCGCTCGATGAAAGTTTAATGAGGTTCTACATTGGAACAGCCGAAACTTTCAAAATCATTAATTTTGGTAGTTAGATCGTTTTGTTCGTAAAACTGTCGTTAACTGAGCAGGAAAGCAATGACCATTTGGTACGAAATATACTAAATCCAATACAAAAAAATCTAATCCATAATGCTGTATATTCCTGAGGTTTCAGTATAAGACCTCTTACTCATATCTTACTTTTTTATTTTCCATAATATCTTTAGTTACCACTGCTTTTTAATATTTAAATAATATCAACTTAATATTAAATTAACTATAAATAACATTAAAATAATATTACTTTATGTGTTGTTCCCTTGAGTTTGAAATCCATAAAAACAAATTTATCAAGTGATTAGTTCCAGTTATCATTAATCTGGATAAGATGTGTTACGTGGTAGGGAATGTGCATTGAGGATTATAGTGGGCAAGTATGCCTGAATAAAGCGATACGTTTATAGAGCTTTAGCGTCCACCGCAGGTAGCAAATGTTTTTCTAAAATATGTTTCTTTTAATCTAACTTTCGGCCACTAATTTTATATCAGAACTAAAACCTGATCGCGTTGGGTTGATCAGTATATTTTTACTACCTACTGATGTCCGTAAGCCCCATAGGGAAGCTGCGCGACACATTATTAATAAAATTTTCCCTTCTTCAGCTTTTGGAATAAGTGTTTCTCTTAGATATTTTTGAGATTGCCAGACACTAGGTAAGCAATTAGCTATCTTTCCTACCTTCGTCATATCTTGTGATACATAAGGAATTAAATTTAACACTGAAATATTTTTACTTGCTACTACACGATTTCCATTAAATAACGTGTTAGCCCGTGATTTAAACCAATTAGTCCATCCATCTAACTGATATGGATAATCCTGTCTTCCTCCTAGTTGTCTTCTTAGTGTTTCGATATGCTCAGAATTGGTTATTGTAAAGCGCGAATCTGTATCTATCGTCACTTGGATTTGCATAACAAAGAATAATTTTTGCTGTAGTAATTGGCCCAAAATATGGATCAGAGGGGAAATCAAAATTAAAATCTAATGATGATATGCTTTCTAATTCATTAAACACATCAATATCAAGCGGATGCTTGTTCTATTGATATTAACTGAATTCCAAAATGATACTATAGACAACGTTATGCAGCCTTCTTAAAGAAAATCAATTTAAATTTGATAGTAAATTAATATTATATTGATATTAATTTACTGTTTTTTTACCTTGAATTTGTAGGCCATAATTTAAGGCATTTATGCATGACATATTGATCCATGCTGCTCTAGACTGACCATTTTCTGCGGCGACAGCATCAATTTGTTCTATGAGTTCTGGGGCCATCGTTATTGTTATCTGATGTTTTTTGCCTTTAACAACTCCCTTTTTTTCCTTTGCTTTTCCATCTGGTGCAGCATTAATAAAACTTGTTGCTGCCTCATCATTTAAACTTGTTGCTACATTGCTCGTAGGTTTTTTTCTAAACTTAGATGTCATAACTTGCCTCATTAATTTAATATTATTATAATATTATCATGGGTGTTTTTTAATGTTTGTATAATATTGACATAAGATTGTCTAGCTCTGTTACCGCTATCTTATCTCTGCCCTTTAATTTTAATTCGTCAACCGTTCTACCGCTTCCTGCTGCATTCGCAAATGCTTTTCTTTGATAAATTACAGTATCAAGAACAGGAATGTCATCTTGGTAGTCTTTCATCATTTCTATCATTTCAATATTATCTGTCGAACGAGCGTGCGTATCGCCTTTGTTTAGTAATGAGTAGCAAATCAAATTATCCCTGATACTTCTTGCTTCTCTTATTAAGGCCACATTTGCATCCATAGCCCATGCTTCAAAACTACCTGGTGCTGAAGGAACAATTAAAATGTCTGTAATTGTTAATGCGGCTCTCATTGCTGTTGAGTCTCGCCCTCCACACTCAATGATGACATCATCATAATTATCTTTTTGTAGCTGAACTTGGCTTCTTAGTACTGGACCTTCAGGGTAATGTGAACAAGCTATACCAGGCTCTATCCCATCTTCAGATCTAACCAAAATCGCTGTTTGGGATGAACCTTGTTTATCTCCATCAACAAGCCAGACCTTTTTACCTTGCCTAGCTCTGGCTATGGCAATATTGACAGCCAGTGTTGATTTACCTACCCCGCCCTTTGTATTCGCAATTGTTAATATCATAATGCATCCACTTTAATATTGATCTCATATTTAATAATAGAAGTATTGAAAATAAAGTCAAATAATTAATTTCATGTTATTTTAATATTAAATCAATACCAAATACAATGCTTGTTAATTTCATTTTAATGTTGATTTGATTTTTTTGAGTGCTAAAGTTGATAAATACTCAAAATGAGTTTCAGATAAAAACTACTCACTTTGATAAAGAAAAAACACAAACTAAATACTCAATCTGAGTTATACGTGAGGGTGTATGAAATTATATTGCGACGATGGTTCTACAAATGTGAAGCTAGCATGGTTTGATAAGCAGGCACTTCAAACTAAGTTATCAACGAACTCATTTAAAAAAGGTTGGAAAATTGAAGGATTAGGTGGAAAGGGGACGTTTAACTATGAATTGGATGGTCAAAAGTTCACTTATGACGAGGTCAGTGAGCAGGCCATTAGAACGACTCATATTGAGTATCAGTATACAGATGCGAATGTCCTTGCTATCCACCATGCATTGTTAAGTAGTGAGCTTGATGGTTAGGAATCTCAATCAATGCAGTGACGCATTAATCGCGAGTTTTGAGCGCTATATTTCTATTAAATTCTGACTGTTTTTTCGTTGATTAACCATGAGAGCAGTCATTCGCTTAAATTATCATCTAAAAGCCTTATAACAGGTACACTGACCCTAGATTGCCGTTTGTAACCATCGCTTTTTCGCCATTTTATCCCGCCTTTCTGACAGTAAAGTCACCGCGTGTAGGCCTTTTTCTGCACTCATAAACCGCAGTCGGTTCCCACATAAAATGCATTGGTACGGATCGGTGTTTAAAAACCCTTTGATAAGCGCTGCAAAGCCCGGTTTTTCAGGCACGTTAGGATGTATCATGTCCAACGCGTCATACACTTTAGGTAACAAGCGTCCACGTTTTCGATTGGCTAAAAAACCGTAATAACGGATCATCTTAAAATGCCGCGCTGGGATATGACTGACATAACGTCGTATCATTTCTTCTTGGGATAGGGTCTGTCGTCGATATTGTTGGCTGTGGTGGTCATAATAATGATGAACCACGGTACCCCCACTGTAATGTTTCAATTGAGAAGCCGAGATAGGAGGTCGTTTTAAGTAACGTCCAAGATATTTGACGTTGTGCCACGCGCCTCGGGTCTTTTTAGCAAAATGCAGCTTCCAATAGCGTTGGAACTGGGCATTGAGGTAACGACACCAGGTCGGATAATCGCGAATATGCCCGAAGCCAGGCAATTTATTCGGTAGTAACTGGAAATAGCTGTCACGCAGGAGGCGAATGACGGCACTACGCCAGACTTTTTCGACGTCTTTCTTTTTAAAGAAAATGGGCTTCCAGGTGTCGTATTTGGTGAGACCGCCTCGGGTCACTGACAAATGAATATGCGGATGTTGATTAAGTTGGCGACCATAAGTATGTAGCGCACAAAAAATGCCAATTTCGAGCCCTAGGCGCTTGGCGTGTTTGAGCATAGCACGAGTGGCGCAGCGAAAGAGTTGGTTGAGCAAGGGCCAATTATTGTTGAAGAAAGACCAAAGCAGGTGGGGCATAGTGAGGGTGATATGTTGCCATTCGCAATCCGGCAAAATATGGCGCTGTTGGGCGATCCATTGTTTGGTACCTTTGAGACCACAGGCACTGCAGGCTTTAGATTTACAGGTTTGGCAAAAGAAGCGTGAATGGGAGCAATCAGGAGAAGAGCAGCAATAACGTCGAACGCCCATAGCGAGCATCTTTTCGACACAGAGGAGTTGCCATTCATCGACGGGGTTGTTATCGATGAAGCGATCCCATCCGTCATCGTATTGAAATAGCAGTTTAGCGGGTCTGGGAATATACATAGAGCAGAGTATAAAAGACGAGACGGGAGTTGCCTAGAAATAGAGCGGCTTTGCCGCGATGCTCACGCCAACGGCGTGCTTATGTTCAAACTCAGCCAGTGCGGCAAAGATCCCAAAAACAAGCTTGCCAGCAGCTGTCGTGGTATCGATAGTCGCTCCGTGACCGGTCAGTAGCTGGCGTTGAACACCGGCAGATAAAATATCGCAATAATGTCATTGAAAGTGATCATGGAAAATTGAAGCGGATCATCAATCCCACCTTAGGATTTAAATCCCTCAAAACGGCACATGCCACCATTAAGGGCATTGAAGCGATGCGAGCACTCCGAAAAGGCCAAGCGAGCAATTTTATTATGGTCATCCCTTAGGCGAAGTGCGTCTAGTGAACCGAGCTTTTGGTTTGTAATATAAGGGTGAGCCAAAAACTCAGTCCCTCCATTTTATTTGCAACAGTGCCAAAAAATCAGGGATTCCGGTGTGGAACCCCTATTATTATGTTAATTATACTCGTAAGTTATGCGTATCAGGGCAGGCATTGAGTATCCGCAATGAAGTGTTTCTTAACTGACGGGCTACCTCTTGATATTTATCCGATGCTAATATTTTCTCAATTGGTTTCTCTAGTATGCTCCCAAACCCTAAGTCAGGAAATTGCTTGGTCATTACCAATTCACCACCAATATCGATATCCAGCTTGCAACCCATTTTGAGGTAAGAGGGCATCGCAGGGGTTTTAGTTTTGTACCATTGGAACACTTCTTGTGGTGAATATTCAGGACCAAATAGGACTGGGATTTGTTTATTACTGAGTTTTAATGCAAGAATGGTCTGGTTAACTTTCTTTATATAGTCATCAGAAAACGGACCGGCGTCAAATCCAGTAAAAGAAGACGGGGTTATATTCCATTGTTGGCAAAATTTGATGTATTCGTGGCGGGACATAAGATCTACAACCCATAAATGGTTATATATCATCCAGTCAACACCGATATCTTCACATACCTCTTTTAGCTCAAGTGCATTATCCAGATTAGTTGCCATAAGGGTATTTTCAACGCCAATTAGCCAGTTCATACCGTGGCGTTTACCCTCTGCTAATAGTTCAATAGCTGCTAGCGTCTTACGCCAAGTTCCTTTGCCTCGAATATTATCATGAATATCACCAGTTCCATCAAGTGATATAAGGAAAGCCAATTGATTATGCCATCGTTTGAAAAGATCGTAATATTTACGGATACTCAGACCATTGGTGCAAATATGTATAAAACAGCCCATCTGTGCAAAAGTTTCTACGAATTTATCAAAGTCGCGGTGTAGGGTTGCTTCACCACCAGTCAGGATAATGTCTGGTTTATTCCTGGCGACAAAATCAAATAAGTATTTGCATTTATCGAAGGGAATTGCCGTAGGATCCTGTTCATGATGAAAGCCACCATTTTCTCGCCACTGAAAGCAGTGAGTACAACGTAAGTTACAGGTGTTTGTCATTTTAAGCACGATCTTACAGATATTTTTCTCTTTGATCTTACCTGTTTTCTGATAATTAAGGATAGCCTGTTGGATTCTAAGGGTACTTTCTTCATGGTGTTGGGTATAAACAGGGTTTTTTTTGATAAAGTTCTGATATTCTACAGGTATATCAGTGTAGTCAGTATGAGTTGATTTACGCGTCCACATTTTGAATATCCTTTATTATTATGTTGCATAGTAGGTTACTTGCCTGTCTATTGACGAGGAATGAGGCTTTTTTTATTAATAAATTCTTGATGTTATCATCTTGTGTAAGCGTATTAATAGCTTGGCAAAGAGCCTGTGTATCTTCAGCGAAAAGAGCCGCACCTTGTTGAACAAATACTCTCATGTTTTCCTGTTCATGACCGGGTAAATAACCAGAAATAATGATGGGCTTCTCATTGAGAGCAGCCTCAGTTAGCGTCATCCCTCCCGCTTTAGTGACAACAATATCTACTTGGTTGTAAATGGTATCCATATCGTTTATAAAGCCATGAACTTCTAACTTACCGCAGCTGATACTTTCATGTAATTGTGAGCAAAGCTCGTTATAGAGGTTCACATTCTGTCCACACAATACAATTAAACGTTTAAGGGATTCTTGCTCTAATAGGGTAGCTATAGTTTCCTCAGTAATTTTTAGTCCCCAGCCTCCCCCACATAGTAGTACATTACCTTTGACTCTACTTCTGTTGATTTTATTCGTGTCAACGGGGATACCAGACACTGTGATGTTTCCACCGTATCGGCGAATATAATCAAAAACGGGACTAGGAAAATCAAAGGGGATAAATAATTTGTCGACTGGCAATTTCCATCCTGGAGAAACCGTGTAATCCCCAAGAACCCCAAAAAGTGGGAATTGCCTGCAGCTTTTTTTCTGCCAATAACAAGCAAACCAACCACAAAAAAAGCTGCAAGCAATTACTGCATCTACATTATGGAATAATGAGAGAATTTCTTTATTTAATCTGCTTCTTTTCCTGTGCATCATTAATGGTAATAATTTATATAAGGTGGGATAAAACCATTGAGTTTGATAAATAGAGCTAAAATATTGTTTATTGTTGACGCACCAATTTTTATAATGACCGAAAAGAAGGCGATTAAGCAATGGTGGTAATAGTTCATGTAATGAACATAGTTGGCTTCTGACATTACACTTATTCAATTCATATTGCACATTTTTTGCTAGTGTAAACGAGCCCGTACCAGCCTCAACATATAGTATCAAGATCATATTCTTCCTTACTAAAAGTACGTAGTTCTGCTAAATTAATACGCATAACAACCATATCCTTGTTCTGTCCGTGGAAATGGCGAAAAGTTGCGATTTCCTCCAATCCTAACGCTTTAAAAATGTTATAGATGTTCGAATTAGTGCCATCACCAAGTAACTCAATATACATATCTCGGAATCGCGTTTGAGTCAGGCAGATATACATATTGTTATAAATCATTCCGAGCTTGGACAAGGCTGATACTTTGGGATCTGCCACAAACCATGCTGCCCATACAATATCTGGATGATCCCATATCCGATAGTGATATCCTGTTAATCCGATGATTTTTCCGTTGTGTTTAAAGCACCAATATCTCCGTCCATCGTCAATTCCTGCTTGTTGACAGCGTTCATGAAAATCAAGTGTACGTATCACTTCTTCACAGGCATCTTTTGTCATAGAGGTAACAATAAATTCACGCTGATATATATTAAAGTTCAGTTTTTCTGATGTAATTCCGCGCGCGTGCAGGTGGTGGGTTCCTTTTAGTACTTTATCCATTAGAATTTTATATTGTGATCTCTTATCCATACGGTTCCTGTCATTAAGTTGCTAGAGTATTTGAGTAGATTTTTAACATGGCAGTCTTTAGAGTGATATGCTTTAAGTTTATGATTTTTTCTGTATTTCAATTCACTTTGTTATATTTAAACAAAACTTAAAGGCATTAATTTTATTTAAGACGTGCTTTATTAGATTATTCATTAATTTAAATGCATTAACAAGAAAAATTAACCAATTATGCGTTATCATGGTTAAGATAAATGGAGGCAGTGGCCCTTTAACGATGCCAACAGTCGGAAAAAGTTATCCTTGATGGTTAGGAATCTATGACCACTCCCGTTTTTGCAATACTGATTTAAATAATATTGTTAGCTTGCATAAATCTATCCGGCGTCTTAAGGGGCTTTTATGCCCGCGCCTCGATGAGTTCCGCGCCTGATGAACCTTATAAATTGAGCGGCAATTTAACTGCCATTCCTAACCACAGGTTTTTCATTAGGTCGGTTAGCCGTTAATATCATCCATAATCAGTCTTCGCAAAATCGGATAAGCCATTGTTTAATATTTTATTATTTCGTCATGATGATTCTGAATCGAAGGACTGCTGACGCGTTGTAAGTGCCCAGACTATTCTGGCTAGCTTATTGGCCAACGCGCAGGTAACCACGAAATTGTTTTTTCTCTGTAGTAATTGCTTGACCCAATCTGCAAGTTTACCCGATCGATAAGCCAGTGTTCGCAGATAGACTCGGGCACATTGGACTAATAATGCACGGAGTTTTTTATTGCCTCGTTTACTGATCCCTAAAAGCGTGTTTCGCCCTCCGGTACTATATTGTCGAGGAACCAAACCTGTTGATGCAGCAAACTCTCTACTGTCCCCATATTGTTTTCCATCACCTAAATGAGTGGAAAGTAGGCTTGCCGTCAACGGGCCGACACAAGGAATAGACAGTAAGCGTTGACCAGTGCAATCTTCGTTCAACGATGCCTTTAATTGAGTCTCTAAATCTTTAATTTGTTCAAGAAGATAATCATAGTGCTCGCGGAGCTTTTGAAGCAAACTTTCAAGGTAAGGCGGAAATTCGTTTGTCTCTAAAATTTCGGTTAAACCCTTGATTAACGCTGCGCCTTTTGGGGCACTGACGCCAAACTCCAATAAAAACGCGTGCATCTGGTTTGTCGTTTTGACCCTATCTCTGACTAAAGACTCTCTCACTCGGTGCAAAGCATGCATGGCTTGTTGAGATTCTGTTCTGGGTTTAACAAATCGCATTGATGGCCTCGATGCAGCTTCGCAAATGGCTTCTGCATCAATAAAATCATTTTTGTTCGATTTGACAAATGGGCGAACAAATTGAAGCGAGATTAATTTAGCACAGTGGCCTAGCTCAGTGAGCTTCCGCACCATGAAATGAGCACCACCACAGGCTTCCATCACGATGGTTGTTGCTGGACAATTAGCCAGAAACTGAAACAACTTAGCTCGCGTAAATTTTTTACGATAAATGGCTTTCCCATGGCTATTTTGGCCATGGATGTGAAAAGAGTTTTTACCCAGATCGAGACCAATAAGCGTAATGTTTTCCATGATAGTTCCCCTGATGATGTTTTTCTAAGTATAGAACGTTGAAAGAGGGAGTGGTCATATCATTAATTCGATTGACAGTTTAACGAGTTAATAACGCTATGTTTCGGTATCAGAGTTTGCTAAAGGGTCTCTATCGTATTTAAACCTAACCATGCCAACGTGTAATCGCATCATTTTTAACCAAAAACTGAAATAATAGTCACACTGATCCTAGGCAGCGGTTTGCAACCATCGTTTTTTGTCCATTTTATCCCGCCTTTCTGACAGTAAAGTCACCGCGTGTAGGCCTTTTTCCGCACTCATAAACCGCAGTCGGTTGCCACATAAAATGCATTGGTACGGATCGGTGTTTAAAAACCCTTTGATTAGCGCTGCAAAGCCCGGTTTTTCAGGCACATTAGGAGGCACTGTTGCAAAGTTTGAATGAGTCATTATGCTAAGTTAACCGGCCCTCTACGGAAGCTTGCCTCATGAATGCATTTAAAGGTCGTCATTTCACCGGAATTATCATCCTCTGGGCGGTACGTTGGTACTGCAAGTACGGTGAGCTTTAGGAAATGCTGACCAAGCGTGGCGTGAATGTCGATCACACAACACTCTATCGTTGGGTTTAACATTATGCGCCACAATTGGACAAAAAACTTCGTTGGTATTGGCATAATTCAATCGGCGCCCGAACCTGGCATCTTGATGAAACTTACATAAAAATCAATGGAAAATGGGCGTATTTGTACCGCGCCGTTGACAGTAAAGGGAATACACTGGATTTTTATCTCTTACCGCGTCGGAATACGAAAGCGGCTTACCGTTTTTTAAGTAAGCTCTTCAACCAGATGAAAAAAGGCAGTGCACTCAAAGTCATTAATACCGATAAAGCAGCCTCCTATGGCCACGCTATCATGTTACTGAAAAAAGAGGGGAAGTGCCCAGCTGGCGTTGAACACCGACAGATAAAATATCGCAATAATGTCATTGAAAGTGATCACGGAAAATTGAAGCGGATCGTCAATCCCACATTAGGATTTAAATCCCTCAAAACGGCACATGCCACCATTAAGGGCATTGAGGCGATGCGAGCACTCCGAAAAGGCCAGGCTGAGCAATTTTATTATGGTCATCCCTTAGGCGAAGTCCGTCTAGTGAACCGAGCTTTTGGTTTGTAATATAAGGGTGAGCCAAAAACTCAGCACTTCCATTTTGTTTGCAACAGTGCCACTAATATAGCTAAAGACCCTTACGACATACCCCGTTGATCTCTCCGCCGTCGACATAGTCGCCGTAGATGAGACCATTGCTCAGGTAGACGCGGTAGTATTGACCGTCACTCCTCTGCTCCGACGACCAATAGCTGTGCACCGTGAATCCCCCGTCATAATTGTTCAAGTTTCCCCATTCGCTCCAGAGCCCTGCATTTGCTGCTCGACTTTGATTGCCTGGCCCGGAACCAGACGACGAGTTGTTTGTGAGTTGTTCGATAGTTGGAATACGATAACCCGACTGCGATAAGCAATACGTGTTCGCATTGGACCAGCTTATTGCGGGAGATCCATTATTTATGAACCAGCTCTTAAGCTTGAAACTGTACTTAATAGTTTTCCCCTGACCACTGGATGGAGCACCGGTAATGGTCACCTTACTTCCCGTACCTGTTCCGGTGAACTTCACCACGCCATTCGTCACCGAGACCCAGCTAGCGTTGGCACTCCAGATGTAGTCAGTCGTGCTCTTACTGTCTTTCGGTACGATAGTAAACGTTGCCCCAGTAAAGCCGGTGGTCGGGAATGTACCCTCTACGCTAGTCTGTGTAAAGGTATAAGCATTAACCTGTGTATTGATGGAGTCGGGGGCCTCTTCTTCGCCCACAAAGGTCACCTCAACCGTTTGAGAGGTGCCGTTGACTTCCGCGGTCACTATCGTGGTGCCTGCCCGGGTGTTGCTCAGGGCGAAGTCAGCCTCACCATGGGCATTCGTGGTCACCGTCTGAGTGGATGGGAGTCCGCCGTTAGTCGGTGTGAACACCACCGCCACATTCGGCAGCGGGTTGTTGTTTGCATCCGTGACCCGTGCCTTCACGCTATTTTGTGCCGTGCCGTTAGCCACCGCGTTATTCGTGACCACGGTCAGGTTTTCATTGGGTAACGTTGCCGAACTCGCCTCCGCCACAAAGGTCACCTCAACCGTTTGAGATGTGCCATTGACTTCCGCCGTCACCGTTGTGGTGCCTGCCGTGGTGTTGCTCAGGGCAAAATCCGCCTCACCATGGGCATTCGTGGTCACTGTCCCCGTGGATGGGAGCCCCCCGTTAGTCGGTGTGAACACCACCGCCACATTCGGCAACGGGTTGTTGTTCGCATCCGTGACCCGTGCCTTCACGCTATTTTGTGCCGTACCGTTGGTCACCGCGTTATTCTTCGTTACGACCAGCGTCGCAATTTTCGCCGAACGAGTATCGACAGCAAAGTGTAAAGGTATGCTACTTAAGCTCCCATTTTTCATGGTGGCTCTCAGTTCCCCCTGCCCCGCAACTTTACTCTTTATGGTAATCTGTGCACGACCATTTGCGGCTGTCGTCACGGTCACGCTTTCGCCTGCATCTCCAGACCCAGCGGATAAAATGACGCCCTTATTGTCAGTAAACCCATTAACCGTAAAAGTCACATCCTTGTGGGATAAGGGTTCCCCTTTTTCATTCTGAATCGTGGCCGTCGCATGGTAAGTATCAATATTGTTGGCGGTAATAATGCTGTCAGGCGATAAAGTTAATGACGTGATGGTTTCCTGGGACGGTTTAACATTCACCCACATCACCGCGGTATTGGACTGATTCCCTTCTCGGTCAGTCCCGACCGCGGTTAATTTATATCGCTGGGGTTCGTTCGTCTTTTCAGAGAAAACAGGTGTCGGCAATGTCAGATTGATAGTGACAGGGGACGTAACCTGAATGCTCCCGCCGCGCGCCGTCAACTCTGGCGCTGACCACTTGATATTTTTAAGGTCATATTTGGCTTTATGAACCGTTGCCGTCACCCGCAATGATGAGGCCGCCTCCGCTGAGAGACTCTCGGGTAATGAAATTGTGAACAATTCTTGCTTACGGTACTGCATGACAATGTTGTAATTCCGGTCGACGAAATCGTAACGATTCCCCGCCTGGGTACGCATCAGGTTAACCTTGTTTGTATCCAGTTGCTGGGATAATGGCACACCAAAGCGGTAGGTCAGCTCGAGCCCCATAAGACTGTCGTGGGAGTCACCGCGGGATGTTTGCCCTTTGACCGAAAGCAGGGGGAATGGGGTGTAACTCAGCCCGAGAGTTGACGTGGAGGGGGTGTTTTTCAGCGTGCTGAGTGAGGTTCGATTAGTTAAGCTGATGCCGTCACCGAAGTACTTCTCATATTTAGCAAATGAGCCTAACTGGGGGGTGATTGGGTAAATAGGCTTCAGCTCGGATATCAAATCCATTCGCGGGACGTTCATTATAATCTCGCACAGTCTGAAGTCGAGATTGACGCCAGTTGGTTAAGCGAAAATACCCATTTCCGGAAAATTTCAAATAATCCAATCCCAGCTCAGACCCTAGTCCCACACGGGTGTTGCCTCCCGTGATATCATAATCATAGAAGCTGTTCCCCCCCACATCCAGCCGTCCTGATGCTGGCGATAACCTAAACCAAGGTTTGTCGTCGTGCGCTCTTTATTGGCACGCAGTCCAATCTGAGAAAACAGCAGACTCTCTGGGGTATCAACTAATGGTACCAACACATCCACATCACTGGCTTTATCGCTACTGAATTGAATGCGAGCATGGCTCACCATATTGAGCCAGTCATTCACTTGTTGATTAAGCACGTTTTCACCGAGGCTACGGGCATACCCTAGAGCCGCGGCAGAAGTATCTTCCGCGGATAATAACTGCCCTGTCTGAGAGGCTCCCATCGCGACCCACTCCGCAGAACGTTTATTATTCTCTTTATCATGCTCAAGGACATCCATCGTCGGCAATACGCCTTGAGAGAATACCTGCGACTTCGAGCTCTGGTTATCCGTGGTGTTGTCCTGCTCCCCCAATGTAGGTAGTGCACTCAAGCTCTCCTCATGCCGCGTGACACTCCCCTTGTCATCATGTAGCCAAAGCGGTTCATCGGGTGACTCAGCTGCCGGCAAAGCGGCGACTGCCTTTTTTTGTTCAGCAAATGAAGGGGAAGAGGCTGACAGTGGTAATGATAACACGTCATCTTGAATCGGAGTCTTATGGCCACTTGTTGTATTAATCCTACCATTTGCACGCATGCTGTTTTCTGTATTTTCGCTCCCATAGGCGCTCGCCGAAAACGAGGTGGATAGGGGGAGGGATATTTGTAAAAACAGCAAAATATATGCCGTTATTTGAGTGTTTTTCGAGTAATGCTTGGGCGGTGTTAGCAGGGACAACATGCAATGGCTCCGGGGAAACGATAAAAATAGACGATGAAAATAGAACTCGGTTTGGTATAAAATTAGCGACTGGATTAGGATAGTCCGTTTAAGCGATGTTTGATCCCGATAAACCGAGGGTGTTCAGCGTCACGTTAATTTAATAATAGCAACATAATTACATTATCGATGCGCTCTTCAACAGTGCCGTCTAAAAGGGGGCTTTTTAAAATGCACGCAGAATGTGCCTTGATAAATTTAAGCTAAAAAAACAGATATATAAAGGAAATACTGACGTATAAACCATAGTTTTTTTGTGTGCTTTTTACCATTATACAGTTGCCAATTTATATTAAATATTACTAAAACGAGAATAATATATTAATTCATTTATTTGGAGGTTATTATTCGTTAATTCAGAATAAAGTTGAGGACAAGGACACAGTCGCTAATTTATATTAAATATGACCCAAAGAATATAAGCGATCTGGTACACGGTTCGGTGTCAATACCTTTTCTCACTGAGTTGTTTGTCGGGAGCCCTTTGTACTTCTTGATAGCATGGCGGATAACACGGTTCAGTGGCACGCTCTTAATTTCAATACATTCCTCGCCGACAAAATCGGATTTCAGATTCAGTCATGCTAATTATTTCATTATAAAAGTGACATTCCGTCACTTTTATAATGCTTTTATTGTATGGAATTCTACGCCGGGATCCCTAATTTTACCGACAATTAGCGGTAGGTCTTGTGAGCAATATCTCTCGTTATTTTGAGAGCATTTACCACCTTTTTGGCATCATCAATTTGGCCTTGCTCGACAAGCGCCAACGCTTCGTCAATTTGCTGAATTAACTTGTCATAAGTATGGCGATACTGCTGCATTTCTGGGGATTGTTGAGGGGAATCACGCAGTTTTCGAGGGGTTTTCCCCTGTGCTTTTTGAGCCGCAGCACGCATGATGTTCAGTGCATCCTTGAGCTGGGTTGGGTCATTCGATTGCTCAAAAGTGCGTAAGGTACCGTTGAGTGTTTTCATGTCATGCGATAATGTCTCCGCCATCACCGACGGCGTGCAGAGCGTTAATCCCAGGACAAACAGAAAGGGCAATGATTTTTTTGCATAAGCTGACCTCAATATAATTAAATAAATTGAAATAAAAGGTACTGTTGCAAAATTTTGCTGAAGATAATTTTGCTACCCGTTATGGTGCGAACAGCTGGAATATTACATGCTTCAACCGCAGGGTTAATTGCTGCGATGGTATCTTGATGCTTCGTGAATAAGCCCCCAAATTTTATTGAGGTGTTTATTATTTTCTATAAAAAAATGCCTTCTCTCATTAAGAGAAGGCAACTCATCGTTTACATCAAGGAAAAATAGAAGAAAAGCTAAAATCTTCTTTCAACTATAGTATAATTAACTTAAATCAATCTTAAATCAATCTTAAATCAGTATTAAACTTACAAATTAAACATTTGTATTCTCCCTTAAAAGCAATAGCTCCTCTTTTAACGCGGCAAGCTTCTTTATATATCGAAAATTGGCTCCTATATAATAAAGATTGAACCATGATTTATTTCTGGTTTAACAGTACTTAGGCTTAGAACCTATCTCAAAAGGCGTTGTCAGATAATGGATAATGATAATCTCTCAGGGCGCACCATGGCGGGCAACAAATGGCAGATCAGTGATCAACTCTGGGAGAAAATGGCTCAACTAATCTTGGACTTTTCGATGAAATGGGCGCGAAACCTCAAATCGAGCAGCTTTGCCGCGATGCTCACACCGTAGGCGTGCTTATGTGCAGTGCAACTAACTCCAAACAACATAACAAATTAATGACATATTACTTTACATTTAATTCACATTTTTGCACTCTTTTTACTTGAATAAAATAGTCGGCTATCCCGTCTTCTTTGTTGAATTTACAATTTGAGGTGAAAACATGAAAAAATATCTCTTCGTCCTTATAGCAGGGCTTTTTCCTCTAGTATCATCCGCCGGTGCACTCATGGGACCTTTACAAGGAAGTGGCGAAGCCGGAAGGCTTAACTGTGAAAAAACAAAACCGAATGTCGGTCCCAAATCGGCAAAAAAGGAATGTATATTAATTGGCGAAAAATGGTTCATTTATATTGAGTAATAGAACGAAAGAGGGCATTCACAGGCACTGTTGCAAATAAAATGGTAGGACAGAGTTTTTGGCTCACTCTTATATAAAGTTTCTGATGCTCAATCGGACGAAAAATCCTTAACGAATGAAACCGTCCCGTTGAGCGTCAACCCTCTTAAATTGCATATCATCTGTAACCCTTGATATTAAAGGGCTACGATAAAATTTTGGAAGTTTCGATGATATGGGCTCACACCCCTGATAAAGTGTATTGCGGTAACGAGTCATCAAATTGACCGATAAGATGGTGTTGTTTCATGACTTCACTAAATTGTTCCTGTTTCCCAAGCACCCAGGAATTAACGCTAGCTATCTGCTTGCCCTCATCACTAAACCCTTCCGTTAAGGCCGATTGCGTCACATAGAAGGTGGGGATTGCCGTCACCACTGGTTTTGTCGCGATAAATTTATGCCAGCGATCTTCGCTAAGTACCACGCTATCCCACCCTAAATCTTTGAGCAGCTCGGTCGCATAAGTTAAGCGAAATAAATCACTTTGGCTGGCAATATCACAACAGCAAGAGCGCCACAGGTACTCTAAACGGGATTTCAGTTTTGAGGTCATGAGACGTTGTTGCCCCAGGTTAATCAGCCACTCAAAATCATGGACTACACAGCGATGAAAGCGTTTTTGTTTGAGGGCGGTTTGCAACCAACGAAGCAGAAAAAGATTTTCCGATTGGGCGTTTAGGGCGGCTTTTCCATCCCATTGCGCCAGTTTGAGCGCCACTAAAGCCGCGAACGCGAATTTACCCAACCAATAATTTTTTTCTTCAACAGAAACGATTTTTTGTGAGGTATTTGTCATGCTGTTCGCGATTGTTTAGCCAGTTTTTGAATGCGTTTCAACGTATCGGCGACATCCGATTCCGTGACAGCCCCGTTCGGTTGACCGTCTTTATCATATCGTACAGCACCAGGCATAATCGTGGTGCGATACTTTACACTGTGGCTAATGGCCGCAAGACTGCGTTTCATCGTTTTATACGAAATTGGCAATTCACGGTTTTTTTTATCCGAAAACAAGGCTTCACGCGTGCCAACGGCCATCGGTCGAAGTTGTCCATTAGGAAAAAGCTGAGGCCAATATTCCGATAACGTGGCAATAGCGTCTTCTAACGGAATATGTTGTTTAGGGGGTGTCGGCGGGATGACTTTTTTCTCTAACGGGATGACAACCTGTTTTTGTTTTTTCGCCGGCAGGGGGGTCACCTTTTTAGAAGGTTGAGTTGGCGTTGTTTTGGCCGGTTTATTGGGCTTACGCTGTATATTGACCACCACTTTTTTACGATGACGCTGAATCACCGGTTCGGTATTTTCCGCGATGTTGTCCATTGCCGGACGTTTTAACGTCAGTGTTTTGCGTTCCATTTCAACCTCACACCAAAATCATACTCATTCTCAATGCATTATAGGTAGATTATCATGAAATTTCACCGAAATCACTCGCCCGAAGGGCTGTAGACGGCAAACCGTGTGACAGAGAGCGAATGATTCTAAGGGCCGTCGGGACCCGCGTCAGCGGTTAGGATGCCTTTAATACCCCAATCACCCCCCCTCCCTGGTTAAGCCTAACGAAATGAAAACGGCTATTGAGTGTGTTTGCCCCTTTGAAAAACGCAGTGAGACGGGCGAGAGGCGAAGCCTCGATGAACGGCTGTAGCTGCGCGTTAAGGTGGCCAGAGGCCAGCTTTACGGGGGAAATGGCACAATGTTGACACCATAATCTGAGCGACAGCTATTTATGGCTTGTAAGCGAAGGCTTTATTGGGTTTATCTCTTTAGAGTGTGCGGCTTGAAAAAGCAGAGCCGCAACTCCTTTTATTTAAAAGGACGTTTAGTTCAGAACCTAAAAACGAATTTAACTATAAAACACGAATACTATTCGAAGTTAATTGCAGAGAATAAACGCATTCGAAGTTAATGGGATAAATATCCAGCGAAAATGTTCCCGCAGTCATCATCGAGATGAATGGAGAGATTGAGATAACGATTTTACTGTTCAAAAAATACACTATCCAGATTTAGGGCGAACGAAACCACCGCCAGTCAAGGCGGTAAATTTAACCAAGGGAATTAGGCGTCGGGTAAGTGTTTCAGGTAATGCAGATAAAGCGCCTGCCCTTGAACACTCGGGTACAAGGCTTTCATCTCACGCTCAAAGGTCATGACTATGGCTAAAGGCTGTGTTACCTTCCAGGCTTCAAAGCGGCGCCATGCGGCATGTTCAGGACTTTCCGGCGCCCGCGTACTTTGGGCTAAGGCTTTCTTTTCTTTCAACGCGTTAGCTAAATGTTTTTTCTCTTGTTTGAGGGATTCATCTTCACCAATGACTAACGTTTTGAGCTTGTTCAGTAGGTTACGCAGTTTATGTTTATCGTCCAATGACGCCACATTTGCTTTCGCCAGTCGCATGACATGTTGCGCGTAGCGCTTTTGATAGCTTTCTTTCAAGCCCCGCTTTTCCATCCAACGACTAAACCGCGTCACAACGTCTCGTAACTCCTGCTTCGAAAAGCCTAGCCCATGAAAAAACTCCGGGCGGATCCAGATGCGCATCGCTTTGTATTGTTTAGCCTCAATATCAAAATCACGGTCAATGATAATCAGGTTGGCCTGTTCCCAGTCGCGTAGCGCGTGCAAAATCGGGTCGTAACTCTTACGTCCACTGTCATAACGATACAACTGACCACAAAGCTCGGCCAGTTTTTCCACCGAGCACATCACTTCAAAGAGGGCATCGCTTTCAGGATTGTAATCCGCGTACGCAATCATCGCCATCGCTAACGCATCAAACGTCTCTCTGCGCTCTGAACGCACAGAAATACGCTGCTTTCGGCTATAGCGCAGTTGGTAAATATGGGGGTTTAGGTTCCAATCATGACGTTTTAATGCCGCGGCGAATCGGCGCACAGGCACCAATTTCGGCAATTGGCCTAAATATTTTGGCACATAATGTCGATGGATTTTACCAATAGAACAAGGTGTTATTGTCAGTTCTATAGAACTATCCATTTCCCCCCGTCCTTATGTTGCACAGAAGGAGTTGAATTTTTTTACGCATAATTCTATACTCCCAGTTAGGAACTCAACATTCTTCCTAACAGAATTCATATGAATACCCCTGATAATCTTTACGTCCCGCCAAGAATGTAGAGGATTTCGGGGGTTTTGTTTTTCAGAGGTACGTCATGCATCAAACGCCACATCTGAAGCTTCATTTCAGCGAGCTACTATTTTGTCATTTGAATTTTTCTAAATAGCTATTCCTATTCTTTTCCAAAAAAATCATTCATCAGCGAAGTGATTACTTTATCTAGCTCATCTTGTAACTGTTTTGGGACGCGATTAAATTCATAGCTAAATCCACGATCTTTAATGCGTTTCCTTGCATAGGTATTCTTGTCATCAAAAGCCCATAGTGGACTAATGATAGTTCCATTCTGTTTTTTATTTGAGGCAAAGTTTTCAGTAATATCTTTAAGTACATCCAAGATCACTTTTTTTAACTCATCTGATGTAATCTGGCGTTTATCAATTAATGCATCAATTCGTTCATTAGTATCTTGAACTATTTTTTCTCGCTGCAAATCTTTAGTAATAATCAGTGATTCTATTTTCAATAAAAACTTGTAATCAGAATATGATAATTCCGCTTGGACAGGAAACAATGAGACTAAATATTCAGGCACCGAAGCAGCTTGGATAGCTCGAGTCACTTTCGCCGCAGATAAGTTTTCGTATAACGCAATTTCTTTTTGCGACATTCCTTTATCACGCAGCTGAAGTAGACGCAGACCAATTTCTCTTAAATTATGCTCTTTCGCTGTTTGGATATCACTCGCAAGTTGCCTTGCATCATCACTGCTAATTTCCAGATCCGTGACAAGGATAGTTAGTCCAACGTTGCATAACAGCGCAGCAGCTCGACGACGAGAGCCATCTAAAATTTCAATTTTTCCATTTTGTCGAAAACCGATAGCAGGGAAAAATTGTTGTAATTTAATTGTACGTGTAATGTCGACTAATGATTCTGGTGTTAATGCATTTTGGTCACGGCCATTGACCGAAAACCGTACAAAAGTCTTATCCGCAAGTTCTTCGGCTGGAATATGTTCTAAATAAAAGAGAGCTGATTTACCTGATTTCAACACAAAGCGTTGTGAATGCTTTTCTTGCTCATTTGAAATTTGAGGCAGAGGAGCAGCGCTCAATGTTCGCCCAATCGTTTTTCTCTTAACTTGCATAATAACCTCGATTCATGCGAATAAACTCCACACGGTCAAACACGGCTTTAGCAAAATCTTCTGCCGCATTTTTAGCATTTTTTAATGCTTCTACACTACCGATATATGTAGCAGGATTGGCAGAAATTACCGTATCAAAAGACTCGCCGCATCGTTCGAAACCATCAAGACGTGGTAATGCTACATCGAGCATATCCCCACCAAAAATTTCTTTTGCCAAACTATGACATAATTTGTGGTCCGTCTTATTCACTAGCTTAGACATGAATCCAATATTACTGATCAAGTTAACTTTTTCGCCTGTTGACTCAATTAAACCAATCAGTTCAGGTAAGCGAGTTAAGTACTTCAATGTTGAATGGAAATCCACTTGAGCAGGCGGTACTGGCGTCATTAATATATCCGCTGCGGCTATTGCATTGGAGAGAAATGCATCCAAATGAGGTCCACTATCGACAAAAATAAAGTCGTAGTCTTTTTTAACCTTCTGGATAATATTTTCTCTTAGCACCGTAAAAATATTTTGCCCAGATAGATGTTCTGCACATAAAATTTCCCATTGAGATGCAATAAAAGCATCTTCAATAGAAGCAGGAATTACATCGACACCTTGAACGACAGACGATAATACAAACTCATTAAGCAATTCTTCTCGTGTCACATTCTGAAGCATTGCTTGTGCCGCAGTTGTCTCAATAGAACCAATTGATTGTTTATGGTCTAAAAACATAGTTGCGGAGGACTGGGGATCGAGATCTATTACTAAAATGCGGAGATCTTCGGCAATTAAGTGAGGATGAGTGCGTAATGCATGCGCCAGCGATACAGTACTCACTGTTTTGGAAACCCCCCCTTTCAAGTTACCAATAAAAAAAGTAAATGCTTCAGAATAACGATCTCTATATTTAGGTACACCTCGATGATGATAAATATCTACAATATTTTGTATTGTCATCGCATATTTCTGTGAAGAACCGGCTTGTCGTTTTTCAAATTGATAGCCTTGGCTTTCCATTTCATTCACTGCGTAATCAACACTTGCGCGGGTGAGTTTTGGCAACTTAGAAACGGCGGCTTTAGAATAAACCTGGTAGTAAGCAGTTTCATTCAACTCTTCTTTCTGCGTTTGGATTTGGTTCGTTAATGACTGTAGCAATCGAACAGCGCGATCGGCAATTTTATCAAATTGATTATTAGGATTAACCACGTCATCTTTCCCCACATGTAGCTTTATGTTCTAAAGCTAATAATCTTACATATAGACAAAGATGTAAACACCTTGAGGTTTTTTTTTTACCCCCCAGAAAAAATAAATCATATATTGCTGATAAATAAAGATATTTATCATTTTTTCAATTGCAATTTCACGATGAAATCACCAATATTAAATTTTAATTTTTAAATAAAAAATAAAACACATATCAAATAAAATTATATTATTTTGAATAATAAAAACAAATTTAAATTAATATTATCCAAACAAAAAAATAGCATAACATTATGATATATATGATATTTTATTTTAAGATCTGATTTATTTCATAGTGAAATCACCATCTTAAATAGGCATACGTGTAATATTTTATTTTCATATAGAAATATCAACATATCGATATCTTGAATAAAATTATTTAGTTTGTTAAAAAACACCTTTCTCATGAATTGCTAGATAATCGAAACATTTTTCAAATGAACTCACGGAAATTGCTGTAATTTATCCATCTAAATTTGAGAAGAGAAATATAGCTGTTTTCCAGATAGCACTCCGTGCTCTTTAGTTATTCTTATACCTCCCCGTTAATATCCACCTAAGGCGTATAAAGATATTTCTCTACAACAGAGATGTATGTTCTTTTTCCTCAATGACCCCCTTTTTGTACGCAAAATATTTTTCAATATCATAATGTTTATTCAGAAATACCCGAGCTATTAGAAGTAAAATACGCACGTAGATCAGTTCATCACTAACGAAATGAAATATCAAAATGCAACATGGCATCCAGAGTAAATATTTTTGTATAAACATCAGTAGAACTTGATTTTTTATGCCCTAAATAAGCCTGAATAACCTTAAGAGGAACTCCATTAAAAATCAGGTGCATCGCAAAACTGTGTCGAAAAGTTTTACAAGTGATGGGATCAACGACATATGTGATCCCATTTCTTTCTGCCTGTTCAATGGCAGAGCGCAACCAATTACGAACTGTATTATCACTTTGAATGGGCCAAATTTGACTCTGATTTTTCAATCGCATGGTTGCAAAGTAACTTTTCATCAATTGTACATACTGTGGATCAAAAAGTGCCACAACACGTTTAGGTCGTGTTTTCACTTTCATTTGACTTACGTTATTTTGAGTATCTCGTTGTTTGAGGGTCCGTAACACCACAAATGGAGTCTCTTCATCAAGATAAAAATCGCCTTTCGTCAATGTAAGTGCTTCATGAATTCGGGCGCCGGTATTCCATAAAGTATCAATGAGCGTATGTTGATGCAGATCGGGAATAAACTCTAAAAGTTGGTTCACTTCGGGTGCCAGCAAATATTTTGGGCAATCTAATTCCGCGGCAATAGCCAAATTACGTAACTGACGAGCACGCTCTAAATGACCATTTTGTAACAGCGCTTGAGATTGACGACGAACAACAGTCTTACCGGTTTCATTGAGGGTAGGAAAAAAATTCATTTTAAGATCCGCCATAAACATCATTCATAAAGTGATAATCATGTAATTTATAATCACTTTTATTGATAGTTATATTTGTATATTACTCTTGTTGGGTTCATGTCTCTCTGCCCATATTCTTACCTCAACCGGTGAAATGCTTCTACGTTTCGGTGATCGGGAGTTTAGTTATTATGGTAAAAAATACTAAAAAGCGCAATTTAGCGCTCATCAAAACTATCAACATTTTGTAAATAAAACTAAATATAGATAGGGAATTGCAAAATACCACAATATAATGAAAATCACCCTCAAAAATGGGTTTTGCGGAGAATGACGGTAAAGCGCAATAATTAAAAAAAGAATAGTTGATTAAAAAACAGGCTGCGCAGGATTAATTAAGAGAGGATTTCTAAGCATTTCTAATGTAATTGGATAAGTCATGACAAAAACTCCTTAAAATGCCTTATACTAGGTTTTATTCATATTGGACCATTTTTAAAAAAAAGATGTCAAATTGTGAACAGCTGTACATAACTGAAGAAAACATAAAATAAAAATTGATATCACTCGCGAGGAGGGAGTACCAAAGTAAAAATAGCAATCAATGAGTTAAAAACGAGATAGACAGCGGCAATATTTTCATTTACCAGTCCTGCTGAGAAATAGCTGTCTTATTTTGGGGGAAGTCGACAGTTCCGACCTGAACGTAGTAGGGATCGCCATCCTTCGGGTCGGGGAGGATGTCAATTAATATAAATTGAAAAAATAACGATGAAGGTTATACAATGTATAACGATTTAAGGGGGAAATAATGAGAAAAAACTTAACAAAAGCAATCAGGCTAAATAATGAAGAACTCTCTTTGTTTGAATCGTATGCCAATGCCAAAGGTTTGACCTTTAGTGAACTTTGCAAAAGTGCGATTATTGAAAAAATTGAAGATAAAATTAATTTAAAGCTAGCAGAAGAAGCTTACGAGGAATATCTAAATGATAGACGTTGAGCCATAAAGCTATCTTTGATTCACTTTGAGGTAATTATGCCTCATTATCGAGTCCAGTATACAAAACGATTTCAGAAAGAACTAAAGAAAATAGATCGATGCCATCAGAAAATCATACAAAGTTATATTGAAAAAATATAGATAATAGTATTAAACCTCGATTAATTGGTAAAATTTTGAAAGGGGATAAGCTGATTTTATCCGTTATCGCATAGACGATTATCGTTTAATCGCGACCATTGAAGATGACCGAAATGTTGGCTCTGTTGCTATGACGGGTAGCATTTTTATAAGCAGTAAAACTTGCTTATAGTAAGGACTGTCTCTATCCATTTTTTTGTTCTTCCTGTTTTGTATTCAGTGATTCAGGTACGGTGATTTGATAATGCTCATCAAACCGACCTTTCTCTACAACCTGGCGCTTTCCTGAACCTAATTCGATATTTGTTTCATTAAGGTGTTGTACCCACTGATGCCCACAGTAATGACTAAGAAACAATAATATTCGGTTGGTTTGAATGGAATGACTTCGCTCAAGTAAGGATTGTACTTTTTTAGGGCTAAGGTTTACGAGTCCTTGATTTCTTTCGTTGAGTTCCTCCGCTGCAAAGGCCGTACAGAGCCGAGACGAGGAAGGAAGCAAGGGCGGAGACAAAATTGTTGGAAAGCGCAGCGGCAAGAATTTTGGTGGAGTGCACTTTACGCTTGCTGTATGACGAGACGAGACTATGTTTTAGGCCAAGCAGTGGGGCACAACGAACGATTAACGACACAGGGGATGAAAATGGCAGCACCCGACTTGCAGCGAGAGAATCGAACGGCAAGTCGCCATTAACGCTTAGCGAAGCTAAGCAGTGAACCAGGGGCGATCCCGCAGGGAGCTGCCCCCAGCCCTTTGCATCACGCGTCAACGTAAAAAGGTGCAGCCATTGAACTTAAAAGCCGGTTGTCCCTATTTTCCACATTTGGCGAACCTGTGAACGCGCCCTAAAAAGGCGCGAGAACGGGAGTGTACGGGGGGAACCTGCGCCAACTGTGTGTAAATGGAGTCAATCCGGCGTCCGGCTTAATCCTGGCTCAATGCCAGAATTAAGCCGTTACCCCGAAACCCAAAAAAGGCGTATCCACAAAATCAGTGGATAACTTCCTAATCGGAGGTGGATAGTTAGAACAAGTGAATGATATGGAAAGAAAATAGTGTATTGGTCAATAGTTAACCACTGAATAATTAGTGCCGCAAATTCAAAGAATATCAGATAATCGAGTTGTCCAACGAGTAAAAAGAAATACTTTTAATCTGTATTTAATCATTGCTTGACTCTCAAAAACAATTTTTTCCTCTGTGTCGAACTGAATATAACAAAAAAGGAAAAGCGATTGCCACAATCCTTCTTCCTTTTAATCATTAGAATCCAGCTAATTCATTTAAAGTATCAGGCCTTTTTTCTACCATTTTGAGCAACAAGACTGCTTGTTTATTAGGTTTTGCAAGCCCTTGCTCCCAATTCTGCAATGTCGTAACCCCTGTATGTAAATACTGAGCGAAGACTGCTTGAGATAATTTTAATTTCTCGCGTATCGCTTTTACTTCGGTAGGTGTCATAGACAAAGGTTTCACGTTGATACGATGAGTCTTTAACGTTTTCTTTCCTTCATTAAACTCACTCCACGCTTCCATTCCTTCTTGGAGCTCAGAAAAAATATCACGTTTAATCATCATTACTCCTTTTTTTAATCATATCTAACATCTTACTTAATTGCTCACGCTGGCTTGTTGTTAGATCATCTGCAACGTTTTTGCCGTAAATAGTAAATAACAAAAATTGCGATTTTTCTAAATACCAATAATAAATTATCCGAGTGCCACCACGTTTTCCTTTATTTCTTTTAGAGTCAGAAAATCGAACTTTCCATAAACCACCAGTGTGTTGAATAACATCACCACATAATGGATTTTTTAATAGCATAAGTTGAAAGCTTCGAAACTCATCATCTGTTAGATAACTTTCTCTATATCGCTCAAAAGCGGGTAACTATACAAACAACGCTTTCATACTTGTACCTAGATTCGCAGTTACGATCATTGTATGCCCAAAATGGGGGGGTCAATATTTGTGTTGAACTTCATACTAATTTGGCTATACCTTTAGGGTATAACTATATGGTAAGGGTAAGTATATCTACGCATTCGGTTTACGTATCATTTGCATTATATTAGCCATTTAAACTATACATTATCATTGAAATCATAATAGAAGACTTTTGAATAGAGTAGCGAATGAAATTTGGCACTACTTTAAGGATAACCATATGAATTACGATGAATTCAATATGTTTTGCGGTTCTTTTCCTGCCACAAGTCATGTTGTCCAATGGGGAAACTCCGATGTGTGGAAAATTGGTAACACAGTGTTTGCTATTGGTGGTTGGAGCCCAGAGGAAGAAACAGCATTCACTTTTAAAGTTTCAGACTTAAACTTTGATTTTCTGAGTAGTTGTTCGGGCTATAAACCAGCTCCAGACTTTGCAAATCGAGGGATGAAATGGATTCAGCAAATAGACACCAAAGGTCACCTTGACGAGGAGGTCCGTTATTATCTGTCTGAATCATATAAGATTATTGTAAGTAGTTTAAGCAAAAGGAAACAGGTTGAACTAGGCATTCTTTGTCACATCAATTACACTCACATAACAAACAGCTCAAAGACAGGTATGCTCCATTCCTATCAATAGATTAGAGCTAATCACTTCTAATACATCACGTAAAATATAGGTGCATTCATCTGCTTTCCTAACATCAAAATGCCACTTTATCTTCTCTTACAAAGTAGAGATTAAATTAATAACATGAGGTAACTAAACAACATCTAAACAATAACCAAACAATAATATGACATGATTTTTATAATGAAAATTACACTCTCATTTAAAATGCATCCCAATTGATGCCATATCATTATCGTGGAAATTAACATAGTAGATACCTACTAACGTAGATATCAATAAGCTATTGAGTTTTACTATTCACATTGACAACGTAATTATCAATCTTCCTTCATACATCTCTTTCTTCGAATCAATATCATCACATTGAATCGAAGACCAGAAATAAGTATTTCCTAGTGGAAAAATTAAGCCGACAGCGACCATGTTTATCACTTGTCGCTGCCAACTTAAACACTAAAAAACTTGAACGTTAATTAATTAGCTTTGATAAGCTGCAATGAAAACATTTAAAGCATACTCATCCGCAACCACATTTTGGTCCCCATCCACATTGAGTTTGACTTCGGCACCATTATCATATTTACGCCAATCCAAATCCCCTCCGCCAAATTTCCCCCAATCTTTCTCTCCTTGGTTATTTAAATACACTTTAAGTGGACTATGGCTATTTTTACCAAAAACTGTCCACTTAAATGCCGGCATATTATAATCCGCCGCCGTTTCATCACCGGCAATTAGCCAATAATCTGAACCTGTCGTTGTAGCCGTCACTGTGGCCAAATTCGTATCATGCTTAATTATCCCACTCCCCATAGTGGCGACAGGAGTGATCTTTCCCTGAATACTATAATTAGATGTAAACGTGACAGTCGTTTCCAACTTCGTTTTCGTGGATAAATCAACATTACCATCTGCATAGCTATAAGCACAAAATGCTGAAATAATTACTGCTAAAATTGAATTTTTCAAATTCAATATCCTCAATTAAATAACATTAAATTAATCCGTTACAATGGCTGCATTTAAACCTAAGTCATATTTTCCAGGTTTAATATTTTGATAACCATCAATAACAATCTTAAAATAGCAAAAATCATCAGGTGACGATGATAATATCATCAACGCACCATTATCATCTATATAACTAATTCCCTCCTCGCCTTCAAGTTTCACTTTAATCTGACTATTCAGTCCATTTAAAACACATTCATTATTACTATCATCACACCAGATTTTAAATCCTTTATGTTTAAGAGCAGAATAGATACTCCCCTTTAATACATAAACACCATGTTTAGATACCCCTGCAGGATAAATAGCATTATGCACATTGAAACTAATATCTCTTCCTTGAGCACTAGAATTAAATAAAAAAAACACCATAAAAATAAAATAAAAAAATTTAATTTAACACCCCCTTCTAAATAGAAGATATCAATGACAACTACGAGTTAAATAATAAATACCATTATCCAAACTCAAAGGAGTAAGATCATAATCAAAATGGCAATGTCCACCTTTCCAATCGATGATAACCGAACCTTTATGGCTCATTCCTGACAGATAAAGTTGACCATAACCATCAACAAGACCCGCACTTTCTTTTTTATTATTGATGGATGCACTTGCACCAAATGGAATCCCTTTCTCTGTATAATTCTTTATCTTAAAAATAACTTTACTTCCTATTTTGGTCGGGTAATTTATTTCAACAATCGCTTTACTCGTCGGAATAACCGTTTTTTCAGTCTGTCGAATCTCAACGTTTTCGGATAAATTAGTAGAGTCAATATAGACGGTATTTTTCCGATATGGTGATAGACCAGAAATAGCTGCATAACCACGATAATCCGTTTTAACCCCGGTATTATTGCCAACTTGAGCATGATAAAGCCCAGGAGATTTAATGATAGCAATAGTATTATAAAGATACTGACTAAATATAATATTCTTATCATACAAAATCATACCGCCATTCACGCCCAAATCTAGGTTATTATAGTCTCGCCCATAACTATAACCACCTGTTACTTGACCTTCAGAAGCATCCCATGATAATCCAATAGAACCACTTCCGCTATTCTCATCATTATAAGAATGGTTGATGTTCCACCAAAGCTGGTCATTAAATGCGTTTCCATTTAGCCCTAACTGAGCGGAAGCGTTCTTACCTTCAAGCAGATTTAAATTCATCCTTGACTTTTTACTGCCAAACAAATCAAAAGGCATATTGAATGACAGATTAATTAAATACTCTTTCTTAAAATTATTATTTCTTAAGTTTTGATATGTTTGGCTAGCATTAAAGTTCATGGATAAATAATGAAAATTCGTACGATAATTAATACCATAATTGGACACATCACCATCATGATAAAAACGCCTATTTGAATAATTCAACCCTATACCATCACCATTAGGCAGTAGCTGTGATAACCCAACATTCAGTTTGTTTTTAATATGACGAGTATAGTCAATTTCATCAGAATTATGACTCATAAAATCGTTTATCGAGCTGTATCTCATCGAGGTTAAAAACTCATTAGTTAATGTAATATAGGTTCCGAATTGACTAATATTATTATTATAAATAAATTTTATTTTTGCCCCTGATTCTGCCGTTCTATCATATTGGTTTTTTATCAGTGAAGCATCTGCAGATAGACTCCCCAAATAACCCAACGATTTCCCCGCACCTAAAGAAATTAATTGGTAATTTTTTACGCCTTGCAATCCACTGTATAACGTCACCCCCCAAGGTAATCCATACATAAGTGATGAATCCCAAATCACACCATTGTTATGTTTTTCATTGCGGCTGTTAATAGGTCGATATTCGCCCAACATCACATTATATCGGAAGCGCCCTTCCCTTAAAGCCTTTACGGGCTGTTGATAGGGGACGGAAAAAACCTGACGACTTCCATCACTCTCCAAAATAGTGACATATAAATTCCCCGCATTCGATAAAAAAGGAACATCATTAATCGAGAATGAACCAGGCGATACGGTCTTCGTATAGATAAGATACCCTTTTTGCCTAATCTCAATTCTCGCTTGTGTCTTTGCTATCCCTTGCACTACCGGGGTATAAGCATTGTCATCAGAGGCAATCATTGAATCATCCGTCCCCATCATAATCCCCGTGAAAGGTACTGATTCAATAATGTCGCCTGACGTAAACCCTTGACCTAACGTCAGTAAAGCTCGCTGTCCATAAAATCCCCGCTCGGCATATAAATACGGTGACTGCCAGCGTTTCTCTTGATGACTATAACTGGTTTCCCCTCTGACACGCCAACTACCAAAATTAATTCCAGGGGCTAACCTCAACCACCCATTGTTTCTTTCATAACCGTTTAAATTTAATTTATTAAAAATTAATTTGTAATTAAGAATGAATGCATTAATTCCGTTATCCAATAACTTAGTGGGAATCCCCCTATTTTTGGATATACTCAGCCAATCATTTGGCGTATAAATAAACAAGCCTTGGGTTAATCTATTATAACGAACATCAAACCCTCTGTGACTTTGATTACGAATACACTCGTTATTTTTAGTTGATTGAGTATCAATACCATAATTTAATAACATCTTACTTGAAATACACGGTGCTGTTTTCCCTAATGTAGGATAGTAAGTAAACTTTATAAATCTAGAGCTCACATATTCATCATTTAAATAAATATCAACATAATAATCTCCCGGGACAACATCCTCATCAAAAACAGATAAGTCTATACTATCTCCACCTAAAAGTTTTGTATTAAACTCATTATGACTAAAGCAAACTGAAGCATAAAATAAAAAGCAAGAATACAAATAAAAATTTTTCAATCTCATAATCCAACCATTACAATTTTGGTTACCTCAGAAAACATTTATCAATACAACATAGACTGTCTGTTATCATATTTAAAGTTAACCTTTCGCTATTTTTCTTAGAATAGTGAGCTGTTCTTTAGATTTGACGTATTAAATCACTACTCACATTCTTTCAAATACAGCTCAAAATTAATCTTCGTAACACCATTAAACTTTCACATATATCGTTTAACTTGGCGCCGAAAATGATCAATACAATTGATGTACCCTTCTGTGCCTTTTTACTCAAGAAGCTGAGAACAAAGGTGAATATTATATATGTTTAAATCACTCACTCTTAATTATCTATTCACAATAGTTACCTATGTAAACAATACCGTCAAAGTACATGATTAACTCAATTATCAATATGTACAACTGCTATCATCAGACATGATCTTGGTATAAATTTTATCACCGCTCTTTAGCAATCAAAAAACACTCTGAGCCGATAAAAATAGTAAACCGCGGTGTTTTTGTCCCCCTACTAACTCTGCGGCAATACGCTCTATTGCTCCGGAGATGAACACCGTGCTTGCTTTTAATAACCTTAGCCTTCTTTCCCTCATGAAAGATCCTAAATGATATTAACTACCGGAATATCCACTAATAATTGGATTAAATATCAGAGGAAAATAATTGACTTTCACCGCCATAATCAGTGATGACTTTCCATTCGACTCTTTTCGCTTTAGGTAACATAACCTCCTGATTAGAATAAGGGGAAATATAATCTATTTTATCTCGACTCACCTCATGCCCATTAATAAATATTGAATAAAAGTTCATATAATATGGCGTTGGGTTAGACACAATGAGTTTATTTCCCTCTTTTCTCCAGCTAATTTTCCCTGCATCATTTTCAGGGGTTCCACTTAATATCGATGGTCTATATATTAGCTTATTACAAGAACTTATAGATAGATTCACATTCAACTCTGATTTATGATGATTCTCTTTATCTATGTTATCTAATGGCGGAATACCTTTAACACAAAACCAATATAATGACTCTTGATTCATGTTAATTTCAGCATTCTTTTTTATTATTTTTAGCGTTACCTTTTGTTTTTCATCTAATTTTAGTAAAGGTGGAGTGACAATAAATGGAGCTTTATTATGTTTATCCTCATCAAATACCTCTGACTGGATCAGTATTGGGTATTCCTGAGGGTTTTCTACTTGTATCTCTGCACTCGGATAATTACTATTATATATAATTCTTGTAACGCCAAAATTAATAGTGAATTTTTTTATATTCGCATTTAATATTTCGGCCTCTGCTACATTTAAAAAAGCAGGGATAACAAATAAGCTTGTCAATATAATTTTGACATATTGAAATCTCATTAAAACTTTCCTTATTTAAGTTTGATTAGTTCCAATAAAGATAAAGTACCCACTCTATGTACTAAACAATAACAGTCACAAACAACCATCAAAGGGTTAAATAGAAAATCTATTTTTTACTACTATATATAGCAATTAGTCTTTTAAAAACAAAAAAAAATACAATTCATAATTTATAATACTTCACACGCAAACCTGTTTTAGTTGTTAATTTTATACATTCAATCAAAAATAAAGATTAACAAACCCAATGCTAAATAGAGGCTAACCTAGATAATGATATAAATGAAGGGCAATAGACTGTTTTAATATGAAAATTTTCATATTATTTTTAACGTTATAAATAATGAGCTCGTTCCTTCGGTTTTCCCCTTAATTATTTAATTCCATTCCCAAAAATGACTGATACTAACGATATTATTTTATCTATTTTTTGGATGTAAAGATGAAAGACCATGAGGAAATCTATCATGCTGAAAATCAGGTGTATTCTGTATAGATTTATTCGTAAAAAACCTGTGTCTGATTATCTACCCGCGCCCATAAAATTCTATAGAATTATCTACAATCCTCTTAATTATCTAGGTTAGCCCTAAAAAAATGACAAAAGCAAAATCTCAAGATTAAAAATAAAATAAAGAATCTAAATATTTTTTTTGAATTTATATTTCAATAAAACCAATTTTTTTAGTGTTTATATCTATCTTTATCCTTATTTTATTTACTAAAAAAAACACAATACATAAGTATTTATAATGTATTTATCAATGAATTATATTAATCAATAAAAAAATCGATCGTTTTGATTTAATTTTTAATTTAAAACATACACCATTTTATTTCGAAACAACATCCTACATGGACAATGCTTCTTTTTTCATCTTTGCTTTACCCTAAGTGTAAGACTTCATCTCCAGCCATATCGCAATGAGCAGTTCCGTCTATCTGTAGCCAGAATGGAGTAATCTATAGCTTGCGGGGTGGTTTTCGTCGAGCGTTGTCAATGTCTGCTCATTTTGTCCCATTTAAGAAGCCTGTTGACAATTTAGAATTACGCTAATTGATGAGAGTGACACACCTTTTGTAACATGGTGTATTGGAGATAAAATAAGTGGAATGCTCCTAAACGGAGAGCATAAAAAAGTGTGGGGTATTTACGCGGCCATTGCATCTAACTCTGTGCTATTTAGTTTTGGATACCAACGATAAAATATACTTTCTAATTAATCATTTAAAACGGCTACTCGAGTTTGTAAAAGGTGGTAATGTACACCTTCTTGGCTCCGTTGAAATGGGTTCACCATGGCGATACCGTTCCCCATAATTAGGGGTCATAGCTTGGTTATTATCAATATAAGTTATCATTTTCTCTAAATACCGAACCATTTTTTTGTTGTTTTTATAGACTTGGCTATCTTCATCATCACAAATATATAAACAGCTATCGAGCTTATCTAACGCTTCATCGACATTACCATGCCATAAGTACCATTTTTTTTTCAAGTAAATCTCTTAATTTTACACCAATCCCTGAGGATTGTGAGCCGATACCTTTAACGCACTGGTTAAGAACTGTTAGGCGCATACTAATATGAAATCAATCTAGAATATGCTCAGCTTCGGGATAAATACCGATTTGCATCATTCTTAGGTTATCTGCCCCATCCGACAAAAATGATATCTGTTGGTTAGTTTGTATTCCTTGAGCGTTAAGTACAGAAAGTAAACGTTTTCTTAGGTTGTTTTCAAACGTGTGAACATAATCAAACCGTTTGACTTAAATATTTTCGGCGTAAGCTTTTCCTATAATGATTTCAAAATTGTTTTTTCGGTTATGGCTATCTCGGACGTAACCACCATCAAACCCTATCACCATGGGTTTTCCTGGGCGGGGTAGCTGTTCGTTGTCATAGGCAGATTTATCGAGAAAATCGGGTTGCTCGGCTAACTCAGATTCTTGTCGTTTAGCAACGCTTATTAAGTGATTACGCACAGTGGAAGCATTTAGCGCTTTATTGATCCAATCTATCGACGGTAAGATCATAAGACATCAATGAGGCCCATTTAGCCTCAATATATTTTAGTTCGGGATGGATATTTTCGGGTATCCACTCACTGAGCAAACTCACTGAGTTTGTATTATTAGTCTCACAGTGACAGCGGTAAAGTCGAAACCCTTTAATCGGAATGCCCCCAAATAAAGTATGATAATGGCGGTCTGATGATCTTTTATTTGACGACGTTGATGGCAGTATGGACACTCTCGATGCGCTTACATATAGGATTGGCTTTGGGTCTGTATGACGGCTAATTGAGCACTACTGAGTAATGTCTTTGATTCGTTGAGAGATAATCCCAAAGGTTCATCTTGCTCGGCGTTTTTCTGTAATGTTAATAATGTTTCTTGATAGGCAGAACCATCATCGTGTATGGCCTTTGCTGTCACTACGATCTTCATCATATGACCTCCAAAGTGAATGGATTACTTTTTCCTTAACTTATAGTAAGTTAAAACACCTATTCCAACGTTATCACAGGCTAATTCAAGACGAATGCCTTTCGCTTTTAATTCATCAACCATGACAACCTTACGTTTATCTGCAGGAGGGCGACCCGTTTGTTCCTCTCTATGTTTTTTAGCCGCAATTCCTTCCGCTTGGCGTTCCCTGATTAGGGCTCGTTCAAATTGACTAAATGCGGACATCATATACAATTGAAGTTATTGTAACGGATTGTTTTCATTCGCTGAAAAACAAATATTTTCTTTAAGAAAAATGAGTGAAACCCCACGTTGTTTCAGATCTAACGTTAAATAACACATATCCATCATATTACGGCATAAGCGATCAATAGATTGACAATCAATGAATCCCCAGATACGAGTAGGCACTGTTGCAAAGTTTGAATGACTCATTATGCTAAGTTAACCAGTCTGCTACGGAAGCTTACCTCATGAATGCATTTAAAGGTCGTCATTTCACCGGTATTATCATCCTGTGGGCAGTACGCTGGTATTGGCATAATTCTACGGGCGCACAAACTTGGCATCTTGATGAAACCTACATAAAAATCAATGGAAAATGGGCGTATTTGTACCGTGCAGTTGATAGTAAAGGGAATACGTTGGATTTTTATCTCTTACCGCGCAGGAATACGAAAGCGGCTTACCGCTTTTTAAGTAAACTCTTCAACCGGATGAAAAAAGGCAATGCACCCAAAGTGATTAATACCGATAAAGCGGCATCCTATGGTCGCGCTATCATGTTACTTAAAAAAGAGGGGAAATATCCAACTGGCGTTGAACACCGGCAGATGAAATATCGCAATAATGTCATTGAATGTGATCATGGAAAATTGAAGCAGATCATCAATCCTACATTAGGATTTAAATCCCTCAAAACCGCTCACGCTACCATTAAGGGAATTGAGGCGATGCGAGCATTGAAGAAAGGTCAGGCTGAGTATTTTTATTACGGATATCCCTTAGGGGAAGTGCGTCTAGTGAACCGAGCTTTTGGCCTATAATCCACTTTGAGCTGAAAAACTCAACTTCATTTCTTTATTTGCAACAGTGCCGCTTAATATCAGAGTTCATTGTTTAGCGCTTGGTGGTGTTGACCTAACTAGTCCTGCAGGGAAGATGACGATGCAGGTGATTTCAGCGGTCGCCGAGTTTGAGAGAGATCTTTTAATTGAACGGACTCATGCTGGTATCGCAAGAGCGAAAAGTGCAGGCAAGCGCTTTGGACGCCCCCCTACCCTTAACGATGAGCAAAAAAAGATTGTACTTGAACGTGTTCCGGCTGGAGTGTGTCACTCAGAACCTCGGCTGACGTTTAGTCTTAAAGACCAAGCTTATTTTTTAACACTTCATACGGTGTTTTACCAGCATGAGCTGAGTGGGGGCGATGACAATTATAAAATGCCTCCCATTCAGCTAATTTTTCATGTAAATCGACATCATCCTTATAATCGATTAATTGATAAAATTTCTGTTTATCTGTTAAATGAGAACGCTCGACTTTCCTATTCAATCTGGGTGTAGCTGGCTTGATATAAACATGCTCCATCCCGAGATCATGAATATGCCAATTAAATTTCGATTGGAGTTCGTGCCCATTATCAGTTCTAATCGTTTTGATTCTAAAGGGAAATTTATTTACAACATAATTAATAAAATCAATGGCATTAGCCTGATTATGCCTTTCATAAATTTTAAGTGCTCTGATCCGTGTCGCGTCATCAATCGCAGTATATTGAAAACGTTTAATTCGTTGTCCATCAGGCGTATAAAAAAATAGGAACTTCACATCAATCTGAACATAGTGCCCTGGAACTTGTTTCTGATAACGTTTAAATAGCGGTTTAGAACGACTTCTCCGATTTTGAGGAAGTTGGTTTAATTTGTTTCTTAACAATACATAGTAGCAGCCAGAGCGTGATATTTTGATGTTATGAAACCGTAAAAGATACCAAGCAATACGTTGGGGGGTCAAAATGGTAAGTCGTACGCAGATAAATAACCAGCTCTTCGATGTGTTTTGCAACTCTTCTGGTTGGATTTTCAGGGCAGGGTTTATTATTGATTAATTATTTCTCGCCATCTCATTCATAAGCTCTTTTCCAAGTATAAAACGTTTCTCTACTGATCCCCAAATGACGACACGTTTTAGCAATATTTTTACTCTCGCAGGCATGATTTAAGATTTTTGTTTTATGTGCAATATCTCGTTTAGCTTTAATGTTCATCATATCTGACCTCCGGCTACAATTAGAAAAAACTAATTGTCAACCGAAGTCCAGACTTTCATAGAATTCTGAATGCCCTCCATCGCCATACCTTCTCGGGTTCGTAGACGTATTAAATCACCTTCAAATTCTGCAAAGATCGCTAGCACATTGAAGAATATTTTTTCCCATCAGGTCTGTATGCAAACCAACATGATGCCTACTGTCATTTAAATTTTTTGAAAACTCGTTGAATCCACCCTTTACCTTGATTTTTAGCAGTAACATGTGAAGTCGAATTTTCACTATTTTTAACTTTTGGTCTATAAAGGGACCATAATTGTGGGTTTGTAACCCAAGGAGCTTCAACTTCAATATTATCTTTATAAAAATGGACTCTACCTATTAATCTTTCCCTATTCCTATATATATAACGTAACTCACTAGCTGTAACAGATTGTCCTTCATTCACTTCTTTTTTAACCACACTGTCTATATTTAATTTATCCAAAACAAAATGAATCTTATTACCCGCTCCGCTAGCGGCCATTTCAATCCCAATCTTACTGCCTCGTTTCCAAAGAAGTTTAGGAACAAGGCGATTATTATCCCATTCATGATACTGACTTTTTTTAGGGTATTTATTAACTTCATTGTATATATATGAAATATCAAACTTGGGGTTACTTTTTCCTACAGCAAAATAGTTATCCCATAATGGGTAAGAATTAGCTCTTTTTACTCTTTCCTCCATGCCTTCATCTGGCCCCATTTTTTTTTGAACCTTAGCTAATCTCTTAACAGTTATTTTTTTGCCGCTATTCATCAAGTTTTGCATAGCCGAATGATTATTAAATACATCAAATTGAACCGCATTATTGTAATAATCAATAACTGCAAAATGATCGCTGCCTACGACATCGTCTAAATAAAATGCTCTCTCACGGCTTAACCCATAAACTAAATCACCATTCTCTCTTATAAAATTATCTTTCATGGTTGTTTTTAACCCATTATCATCCTTGAGTAAAATTGGATTATTCCGCACCATTCTGAATAAGTTCATCCCGTCCACAGTCCCCGCGGGGTCAGAGGATAACCATCTGCCTACCCATGGCTGGTAATAGCGATACCCGTAGTAATACAGCCCCGTCGCATCACGCTCCTTACCGGAGTACCTCACTGTTTTGTAGTTCGCTTCAATTTGACTCCGAGCCGACCAAACTGAGCTTCCCCCGTACGGGTAATACTCCTCTATGCTGATGATATTCCCATTGCCATCGACCTCCAATCCGCTGCTGCCTATAAGGTTATCGTAGCTGTAACGCATTGAGTCATTTTCAATCTCTTCAGGTTTTCCTCTCACCCAATGCAATACCCTCACTTGCGCTCGGCCTGCCTCTCCTACCGTGATGACTTGCAGGTTTTCGATTTCTCGTAGACCATTGCTTGTTATCCTGTACTCTAATCCTTGCAGGTATATTACCCGCTGAGTTTGTGTGGAACTTCGGGTCTTTTGTGTACTGATTTTCACAATACGTTGGCTATTACTGTCATAACGGTAATTTTCACTGTCGTCTTGATGACCATCACGTTGTACTGGGTTGATTTTTAGGAGCTCATTACGTGGTGCCCAGACCAGCAACTGACCCGGTTGTAACTGTTGTTGCTGACCGCCCGCGGTGAAAAACGTCTCCACGTCTGCGGGATTTTCCGTCAGGGTACTCAAAACGCCTCGGTTACTGCGATGACTCACCGTTATTTGTGTAGTGTAATTATTGCTCGTCATCGGTGCCCTATGGCGGATTTGTGTCATGTTACCGGCACTGTCGTAGCTGTAAGTGCGGGTGTAATTTGTGTATGCAGCGTTGTCTGTGGGAAAAGGGACAAGGGCAGCAGGAGAGTGATTACCTTGTTGGCTGATGTTTGCCATCTCTCGTCCAGTAGCGCGGATTAATTGATATAAGCTGTCATACGTATATGTGTTCTCTGGCACTACTTTCTGATTGCGCCAGAAACGGGTTTCTTCCGCATCGTTGGTGATTTTCAGTACGTTGCCTACAGGGTCATATTCGTAACGCAAGTCTTGAAGTACCTTTCCCCCTGCAAGATGATTAACTGGGCGCTCAGTTTTTATCCCTGTGAGGCGTTGTGTTTCTGTCTCGTACGAGTAAGTGGTTACCACCCCATTACCGTGCACTTCACGCAGCTTTTGTCCAGCAGCTGAGTAGGTCAGGGAAGCCACAATAATCTGCTCGTTACGACCTTTTAAGGTCAGCCAACTGCCCGATAATTGCCCTGCAATATTGTATGCGACACGCTGTAAATTGCCTTCGGCATCTTGTGTCATCAACATCGCTCCCGTCGCATCGGTGACACTTTTTGTGGTAAACACCTCGGTATCAAGTTGCTCTCTCCAAATAGACTCGTCTTCGCCCTGCCAATCAGCCACTGTATCGGGATTATCCGCGTTCTTCAACAGACGACGAGAGAGGGAAAGCGGTTCGCCAGTCAGAGCAATACTGTCGGTTTGTATCAGTCCTGCGGTATCATAATGGCAGATACATTGCCCTGAGAGGTTCAGTGCTTTATCTGCGTCACGATTGCCTGCATATAAGAACCGTTCGACAGTACGGGGAGCTTCACCGGTAACCTGCTCTGTCACTCTCAGGAGGCGTCCTGAATGTCCCTCATCCTCATACTGCCAACGTCGGGTTAGCGCTTGGCTTCTGTCTTCTGTGCCATCATCAGCGATATCAATATTACTCACGGCGATATAGGGGCGACCAGCGGCATCGTTCAATGTGACGGTGATACCATTATCCACACCTTGCGAGTGCAGCGTCTTGCCCGACAAATCGGTGAGGTAGTGAAAGTTTATCCGCCCAGCGTCATGTAAGCGCGAGTCCACGCTTTGAATTAAGGCACCACGGGCATCATATTGATGACGAGTGATGCGTGGCTCAGTCTCAGCAGGGGTATCCGGGTGTCGATAATATTCGACATTACGTACATTCAATCCCCGATTATCCAATACCGTGACCGTAGGGGTCTTTTCGAACACAAAGGCACTGATAGTGTGCATAAATAAGTTCCTTTATCCATATATCCATAAAATAATAACCCCTCTCAACGGGTAGGTTAATACCTTACCCGTTGAGAAGACAGGAATTAAAGAGAACGAGCCTTCTCCATTGCGGTATCGTTCTCATCCTCATTGACGACAAACCAAGGGGTATATAAAGTGCGACGTAGGTCGCCTTTCGCCGTTATGACCTGACAGACTCGGCCTTGCGGGTCGTACCGATGCGTATCTGCATACAGGTCTCGACGCGCACTATCATCGCGAACATATCGCCAATCGTTCAGAAAATAAGGCTGATAAGTGCGGATAGCTTGCCCTTTATTGTCATATTCCGTTCGACCTGTCACCGCCCAACGAAACATTGTTTCATCGACCAACGGTTCACCATCTCGCCCTACCGAAAGTGCCCCGTTACCAATATATTGCCAACTTTCACCGCCAGTCTGGCGAGTCGAAACTTGCAATTGGCGTCCAAAGCCGTCACTAAAATTCACTTGCTGACGAATTTGCTGAGCAGGATCATGATCAAAACGATCTGTTGTCAATGTGATGATATGCGGTGGTTGACGTTCTCCTTCGGCTTGCATCCAACTGTCTGCGACATAAACCATACATTGAGACACGGGTAACGGGGAAGCCAAGGACAAAGCCTCATCGGCAGAAACTGGAACAGAAAAATCGACAGCACTATAGCCCGTCATTTGATGATTTTCGGTTCCAAAAAAACGTAAGCTAGTCACCCGCCCTAAGGCATCATAAGTCACGCTATGTACATTATCATTTACGTCTATCACACTAACAGGGGTTAAAAAACGCCAGTCATATTCAGCTGTAATGACTAATCCCGCGGCATCCTCCTGTTGTGTTACCACACAATCGAACTTATCTCTTATCACGCTTACTGCACCAAGTGGAGGAGATTCTCGATATGTGACAGGCAACCAAAAGTGTTTTTCTGTCTCGTATGTTGTTATCCCCTGACGCACCGCCCACAATTTTTTCTTCTTGTCACCATATTGAGTAAACAGATAATCAACAGCATGATATCCTGCTTGTATAAGCCTTTCTTCGGTGAAATCCTGAGACAATTTTGTTGTCATTTCGTCATTCAGTAACGCTATTTCGGTAAACGCAATTCGAGGTGGAAATGCAGGCATATCTACTGTTTCATGCCCTTTATCACTCCAATACCATACTCTAGATTGGCCAGCCAAGGAGATCAAAGCGTCATTCATTAATGGATTGTCTATCTGATCAAAGTCTTCTCTCGTGAGCCCCTCAAAAGCAAAAGGCTTCTCAACATTGAGCACATCATGACGAACCGCAGCTTCTAGCCCTATACACCAAATCCCCGCTGGTATATCCGATAGCAAATGCCAAGCTTTTTGCTCCAACGTCAAACGTAATATTTTTTGCTGTTCATCTACAC